>JALSLX010000045.1 GCA_026988095.1 Thiotrichaceae bacterium | reverse complement strand
CCACGCCAGTCTGTTGCGCGTTCGGCGTAGGTGAATTGATCCATAAAATAGCCACCTAGCTCTTTTGCTAAGTTTTTCGCTTCACCGCTCATTTGTGTTGAGTAATCTACAAAATGACATTTTCCACCGTAGAGTTCAATCTGCTTAATTTTGGTTTTTGCGGTACTACGTGGCATGACGGCAATAAATGGAATACCAAGCAGTTGCGCAAAATAAGCCTCAGATACTGCGGTGCTACCTGAGGATGCCTCAACAATTGTGCTGTCAGCATTAATCTTGCCATTACTCAGTGCATATAAAAAAAGTGAGCGTGCGAGGCGGTGTTTTAAACTACCTGTTGGATGGGTGCTTTTATCTTTTAAGTAAATATCAATACCCTGCAATTTGGGTATATTTAATTTAATGAGATGTGTATCCGCAGAGCGCTGGTAATCCGCCGTTATTTTATTGATTGATTGTGAAATCCAAGACTTGCTATTCATGGATATTGCCCTTTAAATAACTTAAGTGCTGAGAGTATAGGTTCTTTAAGGAGAAACTGATCAAGTCGATTAGAATTCAGCGCAGAAAAATCTGTCGCTATTTTTCATGAAGTGAGACGTAATAGTCATTCTATTGCGCTGATCTTCGTGGAAAATATCGGCAGATTTGGCAAGCTGAAAATAATTTGACTTGATCAGTTTCTCCTTAAGGAATGTGAGGGCTATATAATTTTTGTCGCCTCCCAACCTTTTTGGCAGGGGGCAACACTATTATCTACAATTAACTTAATGCTATTTTCCTGTCAAAATTGCCTTAGCATGAGCAAGCATATCTGCCAAAGAGTTCTCTTTAACCGTTTGCATTAATTCTTTCACATCAAATTTATGATGGCGCTCATACGCAACGCCTAGCTGTTGCATATCTGCCAAGCCTGACTCGCGTGCATGATCTACAAAACCTTTGTTCTTCCAGAAGAATGCGCCTGGCATCGTAGTTGGGATGACTAACGCGTAAAAGATGATACGACCTAGATAGGCCATAGTAATGAGAGATGCCGTGAGAGCTATGCCAACGAATATTCCCAACATCCCCGTTAAGCTAGTACTTGCAATAACCGTTACTACAATAATATTTAGCACTAACAAAGTATTTCTTAACCAATAAGTTTTACCAAATGTGGTTGATAATTCGTAATAAGCTGCTTGACCTTCGCCCGCTCCCTTTTTTAAATCCCGTGCGTGGAAGATTAAACCAATTGCTTCTATGATTAATCCAAGAGCCGCGATTGAAGCGAGTACTTTAATTAGCTCTGCGCTGCTATCAACAAATAGCGCACTGACGATTGCCATTAATAAACTACCCAAGCTTAACATTGAACCATAAAAGGTTGATGCTGTTTGCCAGTGATCCCAAAATGGGCGAGCCTTGATGCGGTAGAGTTTATACATATAGTACGAGCCTGCCGCGAAGCCGATCATGCCTAATACGGCTGATGCGCCTGTTAGGATATTTGTCAGTCCATTGTCAAAAAAGGAGAAAAAAGTATAACCTGCCAAGCCCGCAAAAAATGCTGTCACACCTGCAATTTCACGACTTAATGGTGAATGACGAAGATTATTAAAACCACGATAAAAACGGTGCGGTTTTCCTAAGTGCATATTCAGTTTATACAAACCTGCACCCATCATTAAAAACATCACGATCAGCAACGGTACAAAAGCAGATGATTGTTGTACGGCTGAGATTACAGGCATCCCAAACAACGAGCCGCCTACAACTAGCATGACAAACGCCCCCATCACGGCTTGCGCGCTGAGTGTAAACATAACGTGAGCATTTTCGTGAGATGATAATAGTGTCTTCATGCCCCAGTGTTTTGTTCTACCGTGTTTTTCATCTAGCACTGGTTCATAGACGCCAGCTTCATCGTCACGGTGATATTTAATCGCGGTAGAATCTACCCGCTTCATATCACGGTTTAATGTTTTAGTTTGCTGAAAACGAATATTGGGTTGGGTGATACTTGGATCAGGAAAACCTGGAATTTGCGCGTCTATTTGAGAGCGATCTTCTGGTGTATTTTCGATGACGCCAAACTCTAACGCCTTACCTAAACAGGCCGTTACACAAGCGGGTTTTAGCCCGACTTCTAAGCGATCAACACACATATTACATTTAGAAACCGTGCCTTCAACAGGGTCAAGCTGAGGCGCGTTGTACGGGCAAACCCATGTGCAGTAGCCACAACCAAAACAAATATCAGGGTCTTGTAAAACTGCACCGTATTCTGCAAATTTAGTATAAGCACGGGTAGGACAACCTTTGAGACAAACAGGGTCATCACAGTGATTACACGCCATTGAGATATTTTGACGGCGATAATCAGGGTATGTTCCACCTTCTACAAAACCTACAGAACGAAAGGCGATATGACCGGCGTTATCATTCTTCTCGCTACAGGCTGCTTCACAGGCGTGACAGGCAATACAGTTGTCCGCCGTGAAGTAAAAGCCATGTTGCTTATAGCGGTTTGGGTTGTCACCAATTTCGCTATCATTATTGATATTTAAGCTTTGATCACGCAGAGAATCACCATCAATGGTTAGCTCTATCGGCTTGCCATAACGGTTTTTGTCCTTACTATCTTTATCCAGCAAGAATGCGTATTTTGGTTCATCATCACGTACTTGAAACATTTTGTAACTCTTTTAAATTAAAAAGTAGGCTAGAGAAAGGAGAAGAAAAATCCCTAGCCTAAAGTGCCATTGCGAGGCAAAACTAAAACTTTCGCATCTCCATGCTCATCTGTGCTGCTGCTTTTTGATCAGCAACTTTTTCCATACGAACAGCAGATTGTTTATAAGCAGGTTGACGCGAATGTGGATCGAGCAAACCGAGTGTTAATCGATTTGCACAATCATGAAAATGGAATGGCACAAATACCATGTTCTTAGGAACACGGTGCGTAAGTTGTGCCATTACAATGGCATCTGATCGTGGTGAGACTAAGCGAACATAGTCTCCTGCGATGATGCCTAAGTCCCTAGCGGTATCGGGATTTACTTCGGCAAAGGGTATCGGACTGTATTTATTATTGTTGCTTAGCTTTCCAGTTTTTGTACGCCCGTGCCAATGTTCTATAAGACGACCTGTGTTAAGCCATAGTGGAAACTTTTCATCAGGTACTTCGTTGTTATCAATAAACGGTAAGGGAATTAATTTAGCCTTGCCATCAGGGTAGCGGAAGGTGGCATCTTCAGTATATAAACGCACGCCACCTGTTTTAGGCTTTTCGCCTTTTTCGGCTTGTTCTTTGGTATAAGGCCATTGGATGCCACGATGTTTTTCGATGAGTTCGTGTGTCATGCCAGAGTTATCAGATAAGCGACCTTCTGATAACGTGCACATTTCTAAGAATATATCAGCCGCTTTTTCAGGGAAGTTAAGTTTTCCTTTTTCATCTTTCTCGGCATTAAAACGTTCGGCCATGCGATTGAAAATCCAAAGATCAGGTTTTGAATTGCCGTGTGGTGCAATCACAGGTTTTACGACATTGATGCGTCGCTCTGTATTGGTCATTACGCCATCTTTTTCTGCCCATGTGCCTGCGGGTAGATACACATCGCCGTACTGCGCGCTTTCGGTATCTTCATAACAATCTTGTATCACGCAGAATTCTAATTGTTCCATCGCTTTGCGGATTCTTGCAGTATTGGGTAGCGAACTCATTGGATTCGTCGCGATTAACCATAATCCTTTGATTTCGCCTAATTCCATCGCTTGGTAAATATCGGTTTGGAACATTCCACGTTTTTTAGGAAAGAATTCAGGATCAACATTCCAGAATTTTCCAATGTCTTCACGGTCTTGTGGGTTTTCTAATAAACGATGATTAGGCAAGCCAGAACAAGATGACCATTC
>JALSLX010000044.1 GCA_026988095.1 Thiotrichaceae bacterium | reverse complement strand
GGACTACACTCTTAAATGACTACTCATATCTGTCAGATCTGTGAAAACACAGACCATAATACAACTTACGAAGTTCGCGAGATGATGCTGGGCTTGCGTGATTTACACACCTATTTTGAATGTGCTGAATGTGGCTGCTTACAAATTGCCAGCGTGCCCGACAATATTCAAGAATATTACCCCAATGAAGATTACTACTCTTACGATGCGGTTAAAGCGGCTTCAGGCATTAAAGGCAAGCTAATTAAAATGCGTGACCGTTATGCCGCTACAGGTAGCTGCTTTATTGGTCGTTTAATGCAACGACTTCAACCGCATGACAAATTACCCTCACTGCGCCATGCAAATGTTAATTTAAATTCTAAAATACTCGATGTGGGCTGTGGAGCTGGTCATCTTTTACATTCGATGCAAGAAGCGGGCTTCAAAAACCTCTTAGGCGTTGACCCCTTTAATGCTAAAGAACTTAATTATGATAATGGTTTAAATATTAAACCCAAATCTATCCATGATTTATCATCAAAAGAATATGGTGGTGATTGGGATTTAATTATGTTCAATCATTCTTTTGAGCACGTTTTTGACCAACACGACGTGTTAGATAAAGTTATGGAACTGCTCAAAGCTGGTGGGGTTTGTATGATTCGAATCCCTACGGTCACTTCATGGGCTTGGCGCAGTTATGGTGTTGACTGGGTACAACTTGATGCACCACGCCACTTATTTTTACATTCTATTCAAAGTATGAATGTATTAGCGGATCAAATGGGGTTTAAGCTTGAAAATGTCGTTTATGACTCATTCTCCTTCCAACAATGGGGTAGCGAACAGTACAAACAAGATATTGCTTTGCATGACGAAAATTCCTACGCTGTTAACCCCGATAAGTCACCATTCTCATCAGCTGATATTCAAGAATTTGAAACACACAGTAAGGAGTTGAATGAATCTAAATCTGGTGATCAAGCTGCTTTTTACCTGCGCAAACCTACTTAGTCTGGGTTATTTAAAATATGAGTAAAAAACAAAAGGTTTTAGCTATTGCCTCGCCGGGGGGCCATTGGATACAACTCAATAAAATTTGTAACCCTTTAGAAGACCGCTTCGCGGTAGTTTATGTTACACCTGGCGCACAATATTCTTCAAAAAATGAAGGTTCACGCAGAGTTTTAAATATTACCGATGCTAGCGCAACAAGCAAAAGTAAACTCATTCCTCTTGCATTTCAGCTACTCTGGATTTTGATTAAAGAACGCCCTACTGCAATCATATCAACAGGCGCAGCACCAGGTGCAATTGCTTTTTTATTAGCTAAGTTTTTGCCCATAAAAACCATTTGGGTCGATAGTATTGCCAATACCGCTGAAATATCACGCTCGGGGCGTATGGTGAAAAATCATGCTGATTTAGTGGTTACACAGTGGAAATCTTTAAGTGATGGTAAAAATATTGTTTATCATGGTTCGATATTATGATTTTCGTAGCAGTCGGCACTCAATTTTCATTCAATCGCCTTATTCAATACATGGATGAATGGGTAATAACGGATGGCAATACAAACAAAGAAAAGGTTATAGCCCAAGTTTCTGATGGTAATTACCAAGCCCAAAATATCGAAACACATTCCTTTATGGATGGTGAGCAATACAATAGTCATATCCGTGAAGCATCAGTTTTTGTTTCTCATGCTGGTATGGGAAATATCATTAGCGCACGTGAGCTGCAAACACCTATCATTGTTATAAACCGACAGCACAAGCTCGGTGAACATCGCAACGATCACCAACTTGATGGTTTAAAGTGGATGGGCAAGCTCGATGGTGTCTACACTGCCAGCACGCAAGAAGAATTATTTGAACACCTCAATAATATTAAGCAGTTAAAAACGGCAAATACAAATGTGGTTGGTAGCAAACAACTTACAAATTTTCTAGCTGATTTTATTAGCACGGGTAAGCGCTGAGATATGCTCGCCAAAATTTTAAACAATCCTCTTTTGATGCAAAGCCTTTGGTCAATCATCGCACGTTTTGTGGGTGTCGGTCTTAACTTTGCGGTCGCAATTTTAATTGCACAAAAACTACCTGAATCAGAAGCGGGTATGTTCTTACTACTGATCACCTACGTTACGGGTTTTGCATTATTTAGCCGTATTGGGCTTGATCAATTGCTTATGAAAGAGGTAGCAAGTGCCCATGAGGATGACGTACACTTTCGTGGCAGTTTTTTAAGAAGTAGTTATAAATTTATAATCATTCTCTCCATTATTTTTATCGCTTTTTGGTTGTTACTTAGCCCTTTGATTAGAGACTATTCGTTTGATGGTGAGATTGAACTCAACTATTTATTATTCGCGGGAATAGGAATTCTTTTTTATAACTTTGTTATTTTAAACAGCACTTACCTCAAAGCCATTCAAAAGACCGTTATTGCTGTTCTTAGCCAAAATGCATTACCTGCCACGACACTTATCATTGTTCTGGCTTTATTTTGGAATAGTTTTGAATTAGAACAACGTTATATTTATCTCTACACCTTCTCATTGATTTTAGCGGGTAGCTTTGCAATTTATCTCACATGGCCGCACCTCCCCTCAAAAAATGATGATCACTCAAAAGCTAAACAGTTGGGCTTTACTCACTTATTCAAAAAATCATTACCACTAGCGCCCGTTGCTATCTTTTCATTCTTGATGATTTTTGCTGATACCATTATGGTCAGCTTCTTTTTACCTAATTCAGATGTGGCTTATTACAATATCGCAGGCAGAATATCGTTCGTTATTTTGTTCTTTTTAGGAGCTTTAGAGGCCACAATTTACCCGCGTTTACTGAATGTATATAAACATAAGCAAGATCAACTGCAATCATTCTTCTGGCAGTCTACCGCGTTAGTCATTGGTATAGTACTTAGCGTCACCTTGATGATGTATTTATTATCCGATTGGATACTTTTAGCTTTTGGTAAGAACTATGTTGAAGGATCACAAGCGTCACTAGGACTATTATTGATAGCTCAACTCCTACGTGCTGCCAGCATCACCTTTTCATTCATGTTTATAATTCGTGAAAAAGTACGTTTTTTAAATAGTATTTTAGTGTTAGCTTTAGTCATTAATCTAGTATGCAATGTCATATTTATTAAGATGTATGGCATCGAAGGTGCGGCTTTAGCAACATTAATATCAAACGGTGTTTTACTGTTTTCTGTGCTTGTACTGTTTATAACAAATAAACTATTAACACTAACCACTCAAACTAAAGAACAAGGGGAACAGACAACGTGATTATTCGCATTTTGGCTATATTGTTTGCGCTCTCAATCTTTATTCCTGTTGAGTTTCATATTTTACTAGGTTCATTGCGCTTAGAAACTTACCGTATAATCCTAGCTTTAGCATTGATCTATGCCTTTATTAATATTAATCAAATCCTTAAGAAGGCCGATATCATTGATATTTTGTTATTCTTTTTTACCATACTCGCCTCTGCAAGTTTGATATATAACCATGGGCTCAAAGACGGTATTGAGTCATCTGGTATCTTAGTTATTGAAATTTTAGGTGCTTTTTATCTTGCCCGTTTAGCGATCACCACCCCCAAAGATTACTATAAAATCAATATGTTATTTGTGACAATATTAGCAATTTTGCTTATCTTTTCACTCTACGAAGCTTTTGCACAACGCAGAATATTACACGAATGGGCAAAAGCAATAACAGGTCATGATTCATTAGATTACCGACTTTATACGCATCACTATATTCGCATGGGAATTATGCGTACTACCAATATGTTTGCCCACCCTATTTTATATGGAACAATCGGTGCAATATTTTTCCCCTTTATTGTCTTGTTAATATTTTTTAAGTTTAAGGTGAGTAATTTTATAAAAGCTGTTGCTGTTCTTATAGGTATGCTTTCAACACTTTCTTCAGCACCTTTATTATCTATCGCATTCCAAGGCATGACAGCCGTCATTGCCCGCTTTTGGGCAGGTGGCAAACGCTTTTGGTTTGGTTTTGGCTTTATGGCTTTATCTGGAATGATTTTGATTGACGCTATTTCCAATCGAGGTTTCTTTAAAATACTAATTTCTTATATGACCTTTAATGCCAATACTGGCTACTATCGCTTACTACAATGGAAATACACCATGGATGATATTGCAGATCATCCTCTTTTTGGCATTGGATTAAATGACTGGACACGACCCCAAAATCTTAATAATAGTATTGATAGTTTTTGGCTTTTAGTCACTTTACAACACGGCATAATTGCGAGTGCTATATTATTTTTTGTTTGTTTATACGCCGTTTTTCATATGTTAAATCGTTTGCATAAATATCACCCTGCAACACATTGGATGGTTAAATCATGGATTTTGGCATTTATGTCACTCATTCTCATTGGCTTTACGGTTGATTATTTTGGTAAGATTCAACCCTTATTTTTCTTTATGTTAGGCGCTATCGGTTGGGCAAGAAATATACCTAAACTAAATAGTATTCTTAATAGAATGACGCAACTTCCACAATTAAAAAAGAATAGGCCGAAAAAGAAAACAATCATCAAGGGGACGACATGAGAGCACGGTTTATAAACCAAAATATGTTTATGATATTGGTGCGTTTTCGTAATTCATTACTATATGCCCGCACTTGGTATTTTCGTACCGTTTACGGTATGAATATTGCACCAGATGTACGCTTATCATTCAAATCTCGCATTGATAAAACCAATCCAAAAGGTTTAACTATTGGTGAAAAAACAATGGTGACGTTTGATGCCATCGTGCTTTCGCATGATTATGCTTCACGTCGCCATGCTGCCAAAACGGTTATCGGAACACATTGCTTCATCGGGTGTGGCTCTATCATCATGCCTAACATCACTATAGGAAATCATGTGATTGTGGCTGCAGGTAGTGTTGTAACTAAAGATGTACCTTCAAATTGCATCGTTGCAGGAAACCCTGCAAAAGTGATCAAAACTGACATAGATACTATTGCTTACGGTATGTTGTCAGAAGAATACCTTGCACAACAAGGAAGTTCTGAATGAGCCAACTAGATATAGTTTTGGTTTCATATAATACCGCCGAGTATACAAAACGGGCGATTGAGTCTATTTACGAAGAAACTCGCGATACAGACTTCAATATTATCATGGTTGATAATGACTCTAAAGATGGCTCTGAAGAGCTGATAGCCAATAAATTCCCAGATGTAACCATCATTCAAACAGGTGCTAACTTAGGTTTTTCTGGTGGTGTAAATATAGGTGCAAAAGCCAGTGATAGCGAGTATGTATTGTTACTCAACCCTGATACTGTCATTCTTGATGGCGCGATTGACAAACTAATGGCATATGCCAAAAATACACCACAGGCAGGAATCTGGGGTGGTGTTACACTCAATAATGATCTAAGCCTAAACCCTAATAATGCCCGTGCGCAACTCTCTTTTAAAACCTTATCCTTTATGGCATTAGGTTTAAGCAAAATTTTTAAAGGCAGTTGCTTTTTTAATCATGATAATTATGGTTGTTGGGATAGAAAAAGTGAGCGTGAAGTCGATGTGATTACAGGTTGTTTCTTCTTAACACCACGTCGTTTGTGGGAAGAGCTAGAAGGATTAGATGAAACATTCTTCATGTATGCAGAAGAAGCTGATTACTGTATTCGTGCTATAAAAAAAGGTTACCAACCTCGTGTCACACCTGATGCCAGAATTATTCATCATGGTGGCGTTAGTGAAACTAACATTTCAGGGAAAATGCTAAAGCTCCTTAAAGGTAAAGCTGAACTTATCAACAAACATTACGCTAATTGGAAAAAACCACTCTACAAAAGCTTATTAGTTTGGCATGTATTTAATAAAATGATGGCATTAAATTTACTCAGTTTGATTAAGAAAAGTAAAATTCCAACTCGAAATGAATGGCGTATTGTTTATAGTCAGCGTAAAGAATGGTTACGAGGATATCGCTAAATGGCTACTGTTATCGTCCCTGCCCATAATGAAGCCAGTGTTATTGAAGAATGTCTCAATAGTATTGTTAATCAAGATGGTATTGACCACATTATTGTACCTTGCAATGGATGCACTGATAACACCGTAGAAATAGTAAAAAGTAAATTTCCCAACGTTGTTTGCCTCGATATTGAAAAGCCATCAAAAACTAATGCCCTCAATCTTGGAGAAGCGAAAGCTAAAGAACTAGGTATTAGCTACCCTATTTTCTATATTGATGCAGACACCCAACTCAGTGAAAACTGCATTTCACACATCACGCAGGCTTTAGAAAATAGCGATACACAATTAGCGGCACCAACGCCTATTATTGATACTCGGCAATCATCTTGGTTAGTACAAACGTATTATAGAGTTTGGACACAACTTCCTTACATAAAAGAAGGTGTTATCGCTACATGTAGTTTCATCGTAACTAAAAAAGGCCGCCAGCGTTTTAATGTATTTGCTGATGTTATTGGTGATGATGGATTTATCCGTTGCCACTTTAAAAACAAAGAAATTGCTAATATTAAAGGGGCAGAAATATACATCACTGCACCGCGCGATATTTTCTCACTCATTAAGATTAAGACCCGAGCTCGCTTAGGAAACATGGAGTTAATTGCACGCAAAAAGTGTCCTATTCAAGAAGCCAAAAGTTATGGCAACGTGATGAAATCGAGAATATTCAGTAAAGAATTTATACCTACAAGTATTTATATCTTAATCGCTTTAATCATTCGTGTTAGAGCAAATAAACAGTTCAAAAATCTAAATAATTATCAATGGGAAAAAGATACTTCTTCAAGGTAAAAATTACACTTCCTCCCTAGAATTATCACGTTCATAAATTATCAGCGAAAAATATGAACAATTTATATATAATGGCTCACTCACTTATTGAAAAATAATGAAAGGATTCATAAACATTGGACGAAAAACACATCAGTTCGGAGTTAATTTATAGGACAATCGATATCCTCGTTATTGTCCTTACATTATTTCTTGGATCACCATACACCAAATTTTATAATGTTGAAGGCTATTTATTAGCTGGCTTAAGTGCTGTTGTAATCTTTGGGGTTGTTGGCAGATTAACAGACATCTATACGTCTTGGAGTGGTCGTCCGTTACGCGATGAAGCTTTAAGAGTCACACTAGCTTGGCTAATTACCTTTTTATCATTAGTTTTTATCGCCTTTGTAACAAAAACTAGCGAACAGTTTTCTCGCGTAGTTGTAATCGCCTGGCTCGTTGTAACTCCTATTTTGCTCGTTCTTGCAAGATACACGCTTCGTAAAATTTTTGCTCACCTGCGTCGCTTAGGCGTTAATAACCGAACTGTAGCTATTGTCGGTATGACACAAAATGGCTTGCATTTTGCACGTGACTTAGAAAACAAACCTGAATTTGGATACAATGTTGTAGGCTTTTATGACGATAGAACCGAACGTATACACAGCGAAGTTCTAAACCATTATTCTCACTTGGGTAACTTTGATGACATGATCGCTTCCGCACGCAGTGGTGAATGGGATCAGATTTATATTGCTCTACCCGTAGAGGCACGTAAGCGGATGCTACGATTATTAGACGAGCTTTCTGATAGTGCAACTCCTATCCGTTTACTCCCTGATTATTTTACTACCAACCTACTCCATAGCAAGTTTATTGAAATAGCAGACAACCCTGTCTTATGTATTTATGATTCTCCCTTTTCAGCTGATCATGCCTTTATAAAACGTGTTGAAGATCTATTGTTTGGTACAATTATTCTTGCTCTTATTTCACCCGTTTTAATAGGTATTGCAGCAGCAGTTAAGTTCACATCAACGGGGCCTATTCTATTCAAACAAACTCGCTACGGTCTAAAGGGTGAAAAAATTCGTGTCTGGAAATTTCGTTCTATGACTGTTTGTGAAGATGGAGATGATGTAAAGCAAGCCACTAAAGGCGATTCCCGTTACACTAAAATTGGTGAGTTTTTACGTAAGACCTCTTTAGATGAACTTCCACAGTTCTTCAATGTAATTCAAGGCACAATGTCAATCGTTGGTCCACGCCCTCATGCGGTAGCTCATAATGAACAATACCGTACTGTTATTCCAGGATATATGTTACGTCACATGATTAAACCGGGCATTACTGGTTGGGCACAAATTAACGGATGGCGTGGTGAGACTAATACTATCTACAAAATGCGAAAACGTATTGAATTTGATTTAGAATATATGCGTGAGTGGAGTCTCTGGCTAGATATTAAAATTATCTTTTTAACGGTATTTCGTGGGTTTACTGATAAAAATGCTTACTAATAAACATCTCATTTTCTAATAGATTAACATTACCTACATTGCAACTTGATCAAATAACATTCACACGCTTTATTGCAGCTCTAACTGTGGTATTTTTCCATTATGGTCAGAGTGTCTTCCCCGCTAATATTCCTTTTCTATTTGAAAATATTATTGCAGGCCCAATCGCCGTTGGTTACTTTTATGTACTCTCTGGATTTATTATGGCAATTGCCTATTACCAGCCAGGGAAAAAAGACCAAATAAATATTAATAAAACAAAATATTGGATTGCTCGTTTCGCAAGAATTTACCCTGTCTATCTTTTAGCATTGTTAATTATTGTTGCTGCAAAATTTAAAGATTTAGCAGGGAATTGGCAAGAACTCCCCCTACATTTAACACTGTTACAATCTTGGATCCCAGGCTATCCAATCACGCTTAATACACCTGGTTGGTCTTTATCAGTTGAAGCATTTTTCTACCTATGCTTTCCATTTTTACTAATTTGGGTTTACAAACTTGGTACTAAATCACTAGCTATTTTCACAGTAATTCTATGGCTAGCTACTCAATTAATTTTGCTTTCTCAATTAAATTCTAGTGAATATCTACCTAAGTCCTTGTTACATGATTTCATTTATTACAATCCTTTAATGCATCTAAACTCCTTTGTTGCTGGGCTGGTATGTGGTATATATTTTAAAAAGAATCCAAATACTAACCAAAACAATAACTCACTTTGGCTTATACTTTCATTAGGTTTAATATTTTTATTAATCTGGGGGCGCCCTCACCTAGAAACATTGCTGAATATAAAACTTGCCTTTACCAATGGATTACTTGCCCCTTTTTTCTTGCTGTTTATTGTATTGCTAGCAAAGCATAAAGGCGTAATAACAAAGTTATTTAGTGCTAGCTGGTTAATACTCTTGGGTGAAGCAAGTTATTCATTGTATATTCTACAAAAACCGGTTCACGGAATTTATGACAAAGTTATTATGCCTAGATTTAGCGCATCAGAAACAATCCACTTTTATATTTTTCTCATCTTATTAATCATCATCTCAATTTTATCTTATAAATATTTTGAAACACCCATAAGAAAAATAATAAGAAGAAAATTATCATAATCTACCGTTTACTCGTTCATAAGTTGTTACTAATACGGTAACTTGTTAAAATACGCGACAATTAATTTTCAACCTCAGTTACGAGAACCATAATAACTCCCTATTCTTTCATCGTTTTAAAAGTGAACTTTATCTACTAGTTTTTGAACTAATAAAGTCACCATAAGATAATCCAATACTAGCAATCTAAATATAGCAACGAATATGAATTCTGACTCAAGAAAAAGCTTACCTTCACGAATAGTACAAGATAATCACTCAACAGATAATTTAACTAATTACACGAATGGATACTATCCAGATGAACTATTGAGTCAATCTGGAGGACTTGATTTAAAAGAGTTTATTACCGTTTTAACGCGTCGTAAAAAACTCATCTTAGCAACTGCTTTCACGACATTGTTATTAGCATTAATTATAACTTTAATGATGCCACCGACCTATCGTGCAACGTCTACTCTAAAAATTGAACGTTATGCTAACGGCCCAAGTGAAAGCATATTAAACGCTGAAGCATCACGAAGTGACCGTGACTTTTTTGAAACCCAAATTCAGTTAATCCAAAGTAAAACTTTAGCACGACGTGTTATTGACCAATTAAATATTGCTACCAAAGGCACCCCTACAAGTTTGACGGCAAAAATTAAACAGTTGTTTGGTACAGAACCAAAAGAAAAAGAGCAAAACAATGATCAGATTGAATTACTTTTTTTAGATAACTTAACTGTAAAACCTATTAGTAATTCACAATTACTAAGTATCAGCTATGACTCATCTGACCCAAAATTAGCAGCTGATATTAATAATGCTATTGCTAAAACATTTGTTCGTCAGAATCTTGAAAGACGTTTCGAGACAGCATCATCCTATAAAAATTATGTTAGTGAGAACCTTGAAGAAACAAGGAAAAGCCTAGAAGTTGCCGAGAATAAACTCAATAATTATGCTCGTGAAAATAATATTGTACAGAATATAGATGGTGAATCGGCCAGTAGCTATACCCTAAAAAAACGCGCTGAAGAACTTGTTATTGCTGAGAATGAAAGAATAGATGCGGAAGCCACTTACAGGCTAGCTCTTAAATCCCCACAAAATAACTCTGTCTCTGTAAGCACAATTAATGACCCTTACATCATTTCATTGAGAAAAGCAGCCGCAAGACTGGAAACACAATATCAAAAAATAAAAAATAAACGCAAAAGAAGTGCTCGTCGCTTAAGAACTCAAATTGATAAGCTTCGTGAACAAGTAACAACGGAAGGTACTTCTATCAACGAAGCCCTACACACTGGGTTCTTAGCGGCAAAAGAAAAAGAAAGTATGTTGCGAGAGGAGTTTAATAAACTTAAAAAAAGCAGCCTCAACTTACAAGTTAAAAATACAACATTCAACCGCCTTAAACGAGAAGTTGAGATAAACCAACTTTCATACGACAAACAGCTTGAACAACTCATGGCGGCAAGCGTAGCAGGAAGAACTGGTACTAATAATATTTCAATTATTGATAAAGCAGGTGTACCATCTCGTAAATTCAAGCCTAGCTTAAAAACCAATCTAGCCTTTGGTTTATTACTAGGGTTATTACTTGGAATGGGCATTGCCTTTTTAAGAGAATTTACCGATGACAGCATCAAAGATTCAGATACACTAGAAAAGTTGTCAGGTTTACCCGTATTAACCCTGCTCCCTAATATTGAAAATGTATCACCAAAGAAACTTGCATTGCACACTGCTCTAGAGCCTCGATCTACACTTGCAGAAGCTATCCGTTCTTTACGAACTAGTTTACGCTTCTCTACTCGAAGTGGTGCTCCACAAAGCATATTCATCACAAGCTCTGCAGCTACTGAAGGTAAAAGTACCATTGCCCTTAATCTTGCAACGGCTTATGCACAAGCAGGTAATAGCGTATTATTGATTGACGCTGATCTACGCAAACCAAGTATTCATAATCTATTAGAACTCGAAAATGATAATGGCTTAACAAACTATCTTTCATCGACTGATTCAGAGCACGGTGATATAAGTCATAATTGCATGATTAAGAACCTAAGTGTAATCACTTCCGGCCCAATTCCTCCTGATCCGGTAGAGTTATTATCAGGTAATAAAATGGTTGAGTTACTAGAAACAGCAAGCCAGCAATATGATCATATTATAATTGATGGACCACCTATTTTAGGTCTAGCTGATGCTTTGGTTTTATCAAATCTTTCCAATGCCACCATAGTTGCTATTGAGGCAGGTAAGACGCGTAAAGCGACATTACTTGATGCATTAAAACGCCTTGATCGAGCCAATGCTAATATTATTGGATCTGTTTTGACTAAAATAAGTAAATCAGTCAACCCTAATTATAATCAGGCATATTATTCTTATACTCCAGTTCAAAAAACAGGGAAAATATCTCAAATTAAAGGATAATAGACTCTATAAAATATCAAAAAGAAGAAAGTAAATTAAGGCATATGATCTTATATATATTGCGCACGAATTATTTCTCTTTGATGACCTGACTTAATTTACTATTAGAATAATCTTTAATATTTTTGCCCTTAATCGAAACTTGAATTCAGCAAAATTATTAGAAGAATTTTTGCAATTCTAACTTTACGAAGTCATCTTTCTCGAATATTTTTATTGGGTCTGAGGCATTTACATCAGAAAAAACCTGCCCTTCTAAATTTATTTTAAAGCCTTTACCTAGACGCTTACTGGCTTCCATACGAAAACTCTTGGTTTGATTATCTAAATCAACAAAAGCTCCTGCGAGCACTTCACTACCACTTTCATCATTCAATGCATAGCGCGCACCAACAAAGAGGTCATTTTGAAAAGGGGCACTTGCTACTTCACCACGAGAGTCATGATGATATTCAGCTAATAAACCAAGTTCAGAGCCGGACTCAAAAGCAGGTAAAGTATGCTCAAATCCACCAACAACGGCAGTGTAATCTTTAATACTCGCATCATCAAAGTCACGATTAATTGTTTCTAGCTTCCAAATAGTTGATTCACCCGTGTACTGCAAATCAAGACCTATTTGTGCGATCAATGGATAATGTGCTTTCAATCTTGTTGCACTAATTGGAGAAAGGATTGGGTCACGTGAAGTGCCATCAAAATAATGAAAGCCAACATCAAACTCATCAAATGTTTCAGTCCAACGAAGAGCAAAGTCGATATGCTCTTCTTTTGACGCTGACTCGAATGTTGATGCATTCTTATCTACAACTAGTGGTGCACGAAAACGCCCTTTAATCCCTGAGAAAGTTCTTTCTCTAAAATACGGCAATACATATAAATCTAAACCACCATTATCAGTTATACGACTCACTCGAAATAATGGCTGACCTAGTTTTTCTTCACCATCTGTGCCTTCAACTGCATCTGTCTGATTGATAATATCAACTAGGTGTTGCGACTCTGTTACGCCCCAATAAACTTTGCCAATACCAAGTTGAAACTCCCAGTCACCTTTGCTTGAGAGGAAATCTAACTGACGAATATCAGCATGGGTTCGCTCTTTATCTTGTTCATCCCAGCGCAGAAAAGGGCTAAAGGTAAACTTTTTATAACCATTACCATTGTCCCAGCTATGTTTATATTCTGGCTGAATACTGATTGCCACCCCTCCTGTTTTTTGCTGTTCTGTAAATGCAGGGTTACTAGGAAAGTATGTTCCTTCTACAGAAACATTTCCTGATATCTCACCTGCATATAAATTAACAGTAGATACTACTGCTATTGCAGCCATTCCTCGTACAAAACCAAGAAAAAGAGGGGGGGTGGCATCTAAAAAACATATATTTTGGCTTATTTTATTCATAACCATCTCCTTACTTTATCTTTATACAGTTGGTATTCTGTTCCAAATTTTTCTAAGAGAAATCTTTCTTCAGGTTTAATCTGCATGGCTGTTATAACAAAATAAAACAGCGGTAAAACTAAAAATGGTGTCACACTACCCAGCCAAAAAGCGAAACCAAAAAGCATAATTAGCATTCCTACATACATAGGATTACGACTAACTTTATATAAGCCCTTTACCACTAAACCCGTGGTTGTTTCTGGTTTCATCGGATTAAAAGTTGTCTTTTTCTTAAAGAATAAAAGTAATGACCACAAATCAAAAATACCTGCAAGTATAATAATACCCAGTCCCGCTTTATTCCAAGGTGAGTTTATAAAATGAGCAAGAGGAAAATGCTTATTCAACAACCACATCAAAAGTGCAATGCTCAAAGCATAAACAGGCGGGGGAATCTTCAATTCTAGTGCTTTCATTTTTTCCTTTTATGCTGTTCTAGCAGCAGCCTCCAAAGCTTCCATTGCCCATTCTTTCATAAGCTCGGCATCATCAAACAATTCTTCAGGAGCTGCAAACCACTTTTTTACAATAACGGTTTTGTCTTTCTTATCATAAGAAAATGGCTTCATACCTTTTTCTTCATAGTTTGGGCGTGTTTCATCATTCACCACAAAATACATTACATCGTCTAATATAACCCCAAACTGAGTATCTTTTCCAAACCAACTTGACCGAAAGGCTACGCCACCAAAGTATTTTTGGGTGGTTAAATCAGGGAATCCACTGAGTAGCTCTTTTATATATTCAACATACTCAGCAGAAGCAGACATACTGTTTTGCCCTTATCTTGCCAATGATTTTTTATTAAAATCACGTGATGATAAGCCGGTGTTAAACTTGTAATTAGAAAACTGCAAAATAGTACTTTTACCTGATTGGTGATTTACCATACTTAAAGATGCTGGACGCCAGTATTTGCCTAAAAACTGTTTAAAGCCTGTTGCTTGCAATGTCTTTAATAGTGCTCTTTTACGATCGTAATACTTAACTTTTACTGGGCGATATTCTTTAGTATCTATCCATGTTACTTGTTTGGTGTAGCCTGAATATTTATATGCTGGGGTACGCTCAATAACATGACACTTCCAACCACTCCCACAAGCTTCTTCGCGTAAGTATTTGTATTTGTACTTTTCAACATCTTGCGAGCCCAAATCTTCAAAAGCAAATTCACTACCCATAAATGGACCAGACTTATTACGTGAATTAATACGTTTAACACGCTTTAGTGCAGGTAAATACAACCATTGATCGTCTGCCTTTAAACCGTGTGAAAAAGTCAGCATCGCTGTACCTTTTACATCAGCTGGCTCATCAAACAGTGATAAAGATTTATCACCATCGCCCTTGCCTTCTAGCGTTTTGCTACGTATGACACGCCTGCTTGTTTTACCAGCTCGATTTTTTAAGGTCATAACCATATTAGCGGTAAAATCACCGAAACCTGTGTCTTTAGCATCGCCTTCTTTTGCAATACGCAAACCTTTTTGTTCTGGCGTTTCTGCCATTACGCTTGCTGATGATAAGGTCAACAACGCAAGTAGTGAAAATGATAAAGCCTTGTTAGATAACATCTTGTTTCTCCATATTTTTTATATACTCTGTCAGACAAATAACGTGCCTGACAGTTCCACAGAACATTTCACCGATTATCGGTTTTATCCTGCTACTTTATTTTGACCTTTGCTTAGCCATTTATCCCACTTTATTAATAAGGGGGGTAATAGTAAAAAGTCAATAATCAAAGCAATTGCTATAACAATTGCGGTTAATAGCCCCATGCCTGAATTTAATTTGAATGATGATGTTGCCAACACTAAGAAACCAGCCACGAGCGCCACTGAGGTTACCCATAAAGCAACCCCAACCGTGGAGAAGGCATAGCGAACGGCATCTTCAGCATTCAAACCTTGTTCCCTTCTCGCTCGTAAGTATTTACTCAAAAAATGAATAGTATCGTCCACCACAATTCCGAGCGTCATCGCCGTAACAACAGATAGCGCCATGCCAATCTCACCATCAATCAACGACCATACGCCAAACGCCATCCCTGCTGGTACAAGGTTGGGAATTAAGCTTAACAAGCCATAACGCCACGAACCTAATGCAAATATTAAAATCAACGATATCAACACCAGTGCAATCGTTGTACCACTCAACATACTGATGATGTTTTTCATACCGATGTGTGCAAACATCACTGTTGGACTCACGCCTACAGCTCTTAGCTCAGGAATATTCGCTACCATCCAATCATCAAAGCGTTTTTCAACGATCAATACTTCTTTAGTAGACATTGTCTTCATCGTCACTGTAATACGGGTACTTTTCTTATCTATATCAATTTGGTTATTCAGATCTAAACCAAATGGTAATGACATTTCATAAAGTAATAAATACTGTGCCGCAAGTTCTCGTGAATCAGGTAGCTTATAAAATTCTTCCTGATCGCCATGCATATTTTTATTCAAACGAGTGAATGTATCCGTAACCGTATTTACATGAATAACCTCTGGTTGGGTCATCATCCAGTCGGTGAATCTCTTTATATCTGCAAGCACCTGTGGATTAGAAATATCGCCTGAGTTCTTCGTTTCAATCGAGTACTCAATATTATAAATACCCGTTAAATTCTCCGTAATAAAGTCTGTATCTGTGCGAAACTCAATACGTTCATCAAAGTAATGTACAAAAACATCGTTAAGTTCATTCCTAGGAATTAACGCAATCAAGACAATTGCAATGCTCGCCATTACCATTAACAGCATCTTCTGCTTACGAATAACCCATTCTGCAAAATTAGACATGATTTTTAATGTTTTAGTCTCACGTTGTTTAACACTCACAGGGAGAATCGTTGCCAAAGCAGGTAATAAAAATATTGAAAAGAAAAAGGCTGACATAACACCGATTGCTGCCACATTTCCTAAATCACGAAACGGTGGCGCATCGCTTGTATTTAGAGATAAAAAACCTATTGCCGTCGTTAATGATGTAAGAAAAACGGGCATAAAATTAATACGTAAGCTCTCACGCATAGCAACTTTTTTATCACTCCCCTTTTGCATCTCAGAAATCCATGTCGATAAAATATGGACACAATCAGCCACAGCTAATGTCATTATAATCACTGGGGCTGACATTACAGGTGATGATAATTCAATTCCCAACCAGCCTGCTATACCGAACGAAGATGCAACTGAGAATATAATTACAATTAATGTGGAGATTGTTCCACTGATACTGCGTAATAAAAAGAAAACCGTAATGAGAATTAGCAATAATGCCAGTGGTAATAAATGCGACATATCGTAAATTGTTGCTTCACCAAAGGCATTATTCATCATCACTATGCCAGACAAATAAACTGTAATTTCGGGATATGTTTTGTTGATGTAATCCTTTAGGGCGCGTACCGAAACTACAACCTCTGTTACTTGCTTTGTAGGGTCTGCTAGCTTTTCTGTCTCTTTCCCATCTGCATCTACAACCATGATTTTCTTAGGAAATTCCATAGTCATATTAATAGCGGTGACATGAGATTTTTCTGAAATTAATCGATGTAGTAACAGTGGTTCATTTAAAGTGATCGCTTCAATTTTCCCTAATTCAGCATCCGTTAAATTAGCAGCATCTTCATATAAATTAGCCACAGCCATATCGTCTTCGATTGACTCAGTATGTTGGTAGTTTGAAAGTGAATCCACTCTCATCGAATAAGGAGTAGCCCATGCGCGTTCCGTAATATCTTCAATTGCGGCTAAGGTTTTTCGCGTAAACACCTTTCCATCTTTTGGTGCTAACACTAATAAAACATTGTCGTTCTTCGTATAAGTGTTTTGTAAATTCTCGAAAGCTTGAAGACGTGGGTCATCCTCATTAAAGAAGATTCGATAATCGTTATTAAAAAATAGATTTTTCGCCCCCATACCCGCTAGCATTACGAGTAAAATGATTGATATTAAAAACAACCAGCGAAACTTAACAACAAAACTTGCATACTTTTCAATCATTATTAATACTCTTTTTTGATTCTATAAATTATTATAATGGCCTAAGTAATTCTAACTGTTCTACCAAGCCCTGACCACAAATCATCAAAGTTTCTAAACTTTGAGAGCTCTTCGCAAGCCCAAGACAACCTTCGAGTGTTGCTACAAAAAGCACACCCAATTGTTTTGAATCTGCATCAGTTCTTAAATTTCCTGCCGTTTTACCACGTTCGCAAGCCTCTTCAATTGCTAGCTGCCATTCTTTATATACCGCTGTGATACGTTGTTTAAACCCCTCATCAATGGGAGTCATTTCTTGTGCTAAATTATTGAGAGGACAACCAAGACGTACATCTTCTTCTGTCATCTGATCACCAGACTGCATTAAAATTTCTTGAATGACAGTAATAGGATCATCTGTTTCTTTTAATGGATCAATCCAATTTGCTTTTATCGTTGTATAAATAACTTCATCAACAACTGCATAACCCAACTCTAATTTATTTTTAAAGTGATGGTAAAGTGCACCCTTCGTAGTTTCTGTATTTTTAAGAATATTACTAAGGCTGGCAGCCTGAAAGCCTCGATGATAAATTTCATCAAAAGCCGCCATAAGAATTTTCCCACGTGTTTCAGAGCTTTTATCAAGCATGGAAGACCCATTACAATGCTCGCATGACCAGATGTGCCACCATTGCTTGGGTTTATCGCTAAAGTAAGATGATTGAGACATAGCGACTTTATACATACATACCGGTCGGTATGCAATTATATTTTTGTATTATTTACTTCTTCTCGCCTACATATAACTTATTATCTTGGTAATAACTAGGTGGGGATTTTAGCTTAAACCCTTGTTCTTCATTACCTTTTTGTCTTCCTAAAAAGTCAAACCGTGTACCGGTGCAAATATCTTTAAATCCATTCGCCTCTTTAAAAAGCGGGCAGTTACCAGAGTCACCAACATTGATATAAGTAAAATATTTATTATTTTCAAGTCGTAAAACACTGACCTGTTTTCCATTCCACTGTATTTTCCTTATATCTCCTTTCACCATCCCATTCACATCAAGTTCTACAACCGACAAAGAGGTTTGAAGAGGGATTTCATCATGTGATTTTGTAAAGAGAGAACGGAAAAAAACAAGAGTAAGCACCACTAACAAAAGCAGGAATAACAGCTTTAAAACTACTCGATAAATTAAACGCTTATCCATATCTTTTATCCAAAAACCTGAAAGAGATAACATTATAGTTGTAGCAATTTTCTTGTCACTCTTTTAGGGAGTTCCAAACAATTTAGATATAATCTATAAGCTCGTAGAATATCATCCTCATTATTGCACTTTATGTGAAGGCATTAAGCATTCCCTTCAAAGTGCGCCTAGGATATGATGCCCAACAAAATCAAAAGATACCCAGATATTCCTTTCTTGAAAATACGATTATTTACTATGAACCAAACTGACAAATCACGTAAAATTCTTATTACTAGCGCGCTTCCCTATGCCAATGGCCCCATTCATTTAGGCCACATGGTAGAATATATTCAAACTGATATATGGGCTCGTTTTCAACGTTTGCGTGGCAACTCTTGTATCTATGTTTGTGCAGATGATGCTCACGGCACACCGATAATGCTACGCGCACAACAAGAAGAAATCACACCGCAAGAATTGATCGATAATATGAAAGTGGAGCATGAGCGTGATTTTTCTGATTTTCATGTGGCATTTGATAATTTTCATTCCACACACTCTGATGAAAATAGGAATTTTTCTGAGCAAATATATTTATCAGCAAAAAACAAAGGCAATATTAGCACTAAGGTCGTCAAACAAGCTTACGACCCTGAAGCCAATATGTTTCTACCTGATCGCTTTGTAAAAGGCGAATGCCCTAAATGTGGCACAGCAGATCAATACGGTGATAATTGTGAAGCGTGCGGGGCGACCTACTCTACCACTGAATTAAAGAACCCATATTCTGTCGTATCTGGTGCAACTCCCATTGAGAAAGATAGCGAGCATTACTTCTTTAAGGTCAGCGATTACAGTGACTTTTTGAAAGAATGGGTTAACGGCGACTCAGTACAAAAAGAAATCGCCAACAAAATGAATGAGTGGCTAGATGGCGGCTTGAATGATTGGGATATTTCGCGTGATGCCCCTTATTGGGGTTTCAAAATACCTGGCACTGAAGATAAATACTTTTACGTGTGGTTAGATGCACCTATCGGCTACATCGCATCATTTAAGAACTATTGCGATAAAACAGGCACGGACTTTGATGAATATTGGAAAGCTGATTCAGAAACTGAGTTGTATCACTTTATTGGTAAAGACATCGCCTACTTCCATACCCTATTTTGGCCAGCTGTTTTAAAGTCTGGAAATTTCAGAATTCCTACCGCTGTTTTTTGTCATGGCTTCTTAAATGTGAATGGCCAAAAAATGTCAAAATCTCGTGGTACCTTTATCCAAGCACGCGTTTTTTCTGATCACTTGCCGACTGAGCCTTTGCGTTATTATTATGCCGCAAAACTTAGCAATACCGTTGATGATATTGATTTAAATCTGCAAGATTTCCAACAACGTATTAATAGTGACTTAGTTGGTAAAGTTGTCAATATTGCCTCACGTTGCGCTGGTTTTATCAGTAAAAAGTTTGATGGGAAATTATCAGCATCAATGGCTGATGAAGCTCTTTACAAACAATTTACCGATGCAAGTGAGTCTATCGCACAAGCTTATGAAGACCGCCGTTACAGTAAAGCCATGCGTGAAATCATTGCACTTGCAGATTTAGCTAACCAATACGTTGATGAAAAGCAACCTTGGGTATTAGCCAAAGATGAAAATCGCCAGCAAGAAGTGCAAGATATATGCTCTCAGGGCATTAATATGTTCCGTGCAATAATCACCTTTCTTAAACCTGTATTACCTGAACTTGCAGAAAAATCAGAAGCATTTTTAAATGCAGGTGAATTGCAGTGGGATAGTGTTTCATCGCCATTGTTTAGTACTGAAATCAATAAATTTAAAGCCTTAATGACACGTATCGAAGAAGATAAAGTCACCGCCATGCTTGAAGCAAATAAAGTAGAGCTTGCAGCAGCTGCCGTATTACAAGCTAAAACAAGTACGGCTGATACTGACCAAGACTCTCAGTCAAACTCCCAATTAGGAAATGACCCAATCAGCCCAACCATTGACTATGATGATTTCGCAAAAATTGATTTGCGCGTAGTTAAAATAATTAAAGCCGAACACGTAAAAGGGGCTGATAAATTATTGCAACTCACACTCGATTTAGGTGATGAACAACGTAATGTATTCGCAGGCATAAAATCAGCCTACAAACCTGAAGAACTTGAAGGCAAAATGACTGTAATGGTTGCCAACTTAGCTCCGCGTAAAATGCGCTTTGGAATATCTGAAGGCATGGTGCTTGCTGCAGGTCCTGGCGGTGAAGATCTTTATGTGCTTAACCCAGACGATGGCGCTGAAATTGGTATGAGAATTAAATAATTATGACTACTCTTCAAAAAAACCCTGAAATCATTTCAGCACTTCATGGTATGGCGACATCAGGGAAAACACCCTCGGATATGCTTCGTTATTTAGTTTTGGACTTGAAAATAGAACAACAAATAGAGTTAATGAAATTATTCACCGAAGCTTTTGATGTTAGCCTCGGCGAGGTTACGGCTATTTCTGGGTGGTGGCATGATACAACTGCCGAAATGAATGATAATGATATTAATCATTATATTGGCTGGGTTGTAGCAGAGTATTTAGAAAAGAAAAATTAATTATCATCTCATTGTAGCGCTCACTATCAGTTCTCTATCATATGAAGTAAATCTTCGAAATCCTTTTCTACCGTGTTTCCAAATAGAGGATCATCTTTATCTTTTATTTGAGCTTCAACTTTTACCCAATCACCACTCGTCATCGTCTTATTAATCAAAGGAAATAGTTTTTCCTCTTCCACATTTAAGTGATTCATTTGAATATCAATAAAATTACTGATCCTTTCACTTAACTCTGCACGACTAATGATGATTGACCCATTTAATGCTCCATCTAATAATTGTTGAAACGCTACAGTAACTTTAGGGATTTGTTGATGCTCATTGAGTAAACCATCAACTATATGAGACCCCTCATTAACACTTGATTTATACACCTTGTAAACATGATCTTCCTTTGGGTGATGATAAAAATCAGAATAATTTCTAATATATTCAACAATATCAATCATCATCATAAAATCAGGATCACCATCATTTTGAAGTACTTTAACGTGTCTATCCAACATTTTAAGCAAGCGCGATAAATGAATATGATCTTGATGCAATTCAACCATTATTTTATGCATAGTTGCTATTCTCCTTACGATTTGATCATTGCTATTTTAACTTAAATACAACAAATCTGGCTTGATCTATGTTCAGCTATACCAAGGTCTTCACGACGCAGTATCAATTCTCATTTAGCTTTAAATATCTCTGTATCTGGGTGAAAGGCATACCAAGCAAACCAAAAAGTGTTAATGCTCGGTAATACATTCCCTTTAGAGTCTTTGATGACACCATCTCGATTCTCGGCATCAAACGTTAGCTGTAACTGCTGATCAGAAAAGTCATTTTTTAGCTCACCACTCTTAATTTTTGCTAATTCTGTAAATGGAAAAACTTTGTGTTTACCATCAATTGAAATCCCTATCACACGTTCTTTAGGGTGGTATTTTTGACTGCGAAATGCTAATGGGAAATAGGTTTCCCGTCCCTTATCATAATCACCATAAGGTGAACGGCTATAGTCGCGGCTAGAACCAGTATTTGTAGAAAGCACCTTTGTATCAGGGTACTTTGCCAACCATGCTTTCCAGCTAGTATGTGATGATGGAAGTATTTCTAGCTCACTACCCACCAATTTCCCGCTAATCCCTTTGGATAAAATTTGCGACCAAAGCGTTTCTGTTTCACGGTCATACAACAATACATCGCTGTTATATAATAAACCTGACACCCCAAATTTATGCGTCTTACCGTTAAAAGTAGATGCGTAAACAATACCGCTACCACACAATGGACAATACGTAACGGCAATAGGCTTCCCATTATGAATATCATTCACAATCTCATGCCAGTTAAGAATACGAATTGGATAAGCGCGAGCTTTACCATTGATGGCTACACCTAATACTCGATCTTCGGGTTTGAGGTAATCAGCTTTATCTGCTGAAACAAACTCTGGATTATCAATCGAGGGAATGCCGTCTCGCGGAGGACCACCGCTAAAAATCTTTCCAGGAGGAATGATGCTGTTAGCAAGGTCAAAACCATTTTTAAAAGGGCTAGCATGAAGAGTCGTCGTAAAAATAACGACAAACATAAAAA
>JALSLX010000043.1 GCA_026988095.1 Thiotrichaceae bacterium | reverse complement strand
CTTGGGAGCACAACGTCGCCAAAGAGACGGCGACATAATCGAGTTCACCATTTCAGGAAAAACACCTGAAATGGGAAGCTCGCTAAATAGCCAAGTACTCGTGTCTTAGTTCTTCGTTTTCTAGTACTTCTTCTGCCGTACCATCAAATACAATTTGTCCCATATCAAGGATGAGTGCACGGTCAGCTAATCGTAATGCTGCTACTGCATTTTGCTCTACGATAATGGTGGTGATTCCGTGTTTTTTGATGCTATCAACAATGCTGGCAATTTCTTGCACGATGACAGGTGCTAATCCTTCATATGGCTCATCTAATAGTAGTAATTTAATATCACGTGCTAAGGCACGCGCAACAGCTAACATTTGCTGCTCTCCGCCTGAAAGCGTAGTGCCCATCTGATTACGGCGCTCTGCTAAGCGAGGGAAATGTTCGTAGATACGTTCAATACTCCAGCCTACTGGTGGAGCAATTTGTGCTAGTTCCAAATTTTCATGAACGGTTAAGCCCGCTATGATTCTACGATCTTCTGGTACTAGTGCAACGCCGTTTTGCGCTGCTTCATACGCTGTCATATTGTGCAATGGCTTATGGTCTAGCCAAATTTCACCATGGCTTACAGCTGGGTCATCCATACGCGCGATTGATCGCAGTGTTGATGTTTTACCAGCCCCGTTTCTGCCAAGTAATGCTACAACTTCACCTTCACGAATATCAAAATTTACGCCTTGTACGATATAACTTTCGCCGTAGTAGGAATGAATGTCCCAGCATGAAAAAAAGGCGGGATCTGATCCTTTCCTTGAAACGACCTCTACTTTATCTTTTACTTCTATGTCTCCTAACAAGGTATTACTCATCTTCAGATTCTCCTAGATAGGCTTCTTTAACTTTTGGGTCGTTTTTAATTTCTTCTGGCGTGCCTGTTGTAATAATATGACCACGCACTAATACACTAATACGATCTGCTAGGCTAAATACAACATGCATATCATGTTCGATAATTACCTTGGTCATATTACTCATTCTTTCGCTTTTTAACAGTTCAATAGTACGATTAGTATCGTGACGTGCCATACCCGCTGTTGGCTCATCAAGCAGTAATAATTTTGGATGTTGGATGATACCCATGGCTAATTCAAGTCGGCGCTTATCTCCACGAGAAATACTGCCACCTAATTGGTCGTGAAATTTATCTAACTCGAAATCTGCAAGTGTAGCGTGTGCTTCTTCAAGTATTGCTTTTTCACCAACCAAGCTTTTGAAAGGATTAAATTTAAATGTGCCATCACGTTTTGCAAGCGCTGGAATCATCATATTTTGTAACAATGTTAAGTCGGGGAAAATTTCAGGCGTCTGGAATATACGCACCATGCCTGCATGATTGATGTCATGTGGCGCCATACCAATCATATTGTTTCCATCAAATGTCACCGAACCACTATCAGGGATTAGCCGCCCAATACAACAGTTCAGCAAGGTAGATTTGCCGGCACCATTAGGACCAATAATCGCGTGTGTTTCACCTTCTTCAATTTGAAGATTCACATCAGAAAGTGCGTGTAATCCACCAAAGGTTTTATTTACTCCCGATATTTCAAGGATATTACTCATGATGCTTCTCCCTTGCTAACGGTATCAGCCGCTGAAGAGGATGAACCACCCAATCCAAATAGTCGCTTTATAAAACCAAATAAGTTATTAAGACCTTGCATGATGCCACCTGGGAGGAAGATAACAACGATCATAAATACCAAGCCTAACGTTAAATGCCAGCCTTCTCCTACAAAAGGACTAACCACAGTTACCATGAATTCTTGCATTCCTGCTGGTAAAAAATCGAAAATATTATGTAGTTCACTGTCGTTAAGTGCAGAGAATATATTTTCAAAATATTTAATAATTGTCGCACCTAGCATTGGACCGATCAAAGTACCTACACCACCAAGAATGGTCATTAATACTACCTCACCCGATGCTGTCCATTGCATACGCTCAGCACCAGCGAGTGGGTCGATTGAGGCTAATAAACCACCTGCCAAACCAGCATACATACCAGAAATAACAAACGCGGTTAAAAGATAAGGGCGTGTATTAAAACCTGTATATTTCATACGCGTTTGATTTGATTTGATGGCACGAAGCTTCATGCCAAACGGTGAACGAAATATTTTTAATGAAATATAAAAGGCAATAATTAACATCACTGCTGCCACATAAAAACCAAAATATCCATCCATGGACTTTATTAAAGTTCCAAAAAGGTTAGTTGAAGGGATACCGTCAGTAACGGCAATTCCCGCCATTGCGTCTAAAACGCGTGGATCTTGTTGGCTAAGCTGTAAACCTGTTTCACCGTTTGTAATGGGTGTAAATACAGAGTACGCAAGACTGTATGCCATTTGCGCAAATGCCAACGTTAATATAGAAAAGTAAATACCAGAGCGGCGCAAACTTAAATAACCAATGACCAATGCAAACACGCCTGACACAATCATCGCTAAAATAATTGCAGGTAGTATATTCATGGTTAATAACTTAAACGACCAAACAGCGGTATAAGAACCTATGCCTAAAAATGTAGCATGACCAAAGGATAGATAACCTGTTAACCCAAACAAAATATTATAACCAATAGCAAAAATCCCAAAGATTGCAAATTTCTGTAAAAGATCAGGATAATTAGCTCCTAGTGGCGTAAGCCAGATTGGAGCTGATAAAACCACCGCTGAAAAGATAAGCATGATAAGGGGATTACTTGATAGTATTTTCTTAATCATTTCATTAATCCTCAAAAACGCCTTCGCGTCCCATTAATCCACGAGGTCTAACTAACAAAATAACCACCGCAACAAGATAAATAATAATTTGGTCGATGCCAGGAAGTATCGCCTTAACTTCATTCATCGAAGCAAAGGACTGTAACAGCCCCAGCATAAAGCCTGCGAGCACGGCACCACCGAGTGACCCCATACCACCAACCACAACGACAACGAAAGATAGCACAAGAAAATCCATGCCCATGTGATAATCAGGAGGCAGTATCGGCGCATACATTACACCAGCAAGCCCTGCGACAACGGTTGCAATACCAAAGACAACCGTAAAACGTTTTTGCACATTTATACCGAGTAACTCCACCGTTTCACGGTCTGCCATACCCGCTCTTACCACCATTCCGAAAGTCGTAAATTTCAAAAATGCAAAAACAGCAGCGATAATACTCAAAGAAAAAGCAAGGTAGATAAGCCGCCACCAAGGGTAAACTAAGTTTTCATTTAAACCAAAAAATGCACCAACGGCTGCACTACCAGAAACAATCTCAGGCGCTGGAGTAGGAATTGGATTTGCACCGAAGAAGTGTCTAATGATCTCTTGAATAACAATAGCCAAACCAAAAGTTACGAGGATTTGATCGGCGTGCTCACGTTTATAGAAATGCTTGATTAAGCCACGCTCCATTATAACGCCTACTAGTAGCATCACAGGAATGGCAAAAAATATGGACAAAGGGACGGAGTAGTCGATGATGGCAGTTCCCGTGTCCCCCCACCAAATTTCTAAATAAGGAGTTTCTTTATAAGCGTCAAAAAAGGTGATGCTTTCATCTTTTACTTTCTTGGAAATGGTAAGGATTTTATTAAACAGAACAGCACAAAAAGCGCCCATCATAAACAAAGCGCCGTGAGCAAAATTCACCACGCCGAGTGTGCCGAAGGTGAGAGTAAGACCTAAGGCAATAAGTGCATAAGCACCACCCTTGTCTAAGCCGTTGAGTATTTGAATTAGTATTGCATCCATAGCGGTATTTTAGTTTCCTTATCTAAAACTCTATTCTTATCTTGTTTAAAGATCTTTTAAGAAAGTCTCTCAATAGTACTAAAAATCAGTATATCTAGAGGCTTTTTTAAAAGAAACTATAATGATATTTAAAAACATCACATTGCGTGATTAAATCTATAATCGAAAAAAAACCCTATCACCAAACTGATGATAGGGTTTGATTCAGCGTGATTTAAACCTTGTAAGGTCCTAATTCACCACCAAATATTTTTGCTTCATACTCAACAGCAGAACGAGGTACTTGCTTAACAATTTTAAGTAAGTCGAACTGAGACGTTGGCTTATCGTTACCACGTACAACAAGAACATCTTTGAAACACTGATGATCTTCTGCACGGTATTCCGTAGCACCATTACCCATACCATCAAACTTGAAACCTTCCAATGCTTTGATAACTTCTGGTGGGTAGAATGTGCCAGCAACTTCACACGCGTTTGCGTAAAGTAGTGTCTGAACGTAACAAGTATGTGCCGCCTGTGAAGGCGGGTTTCCGTACTCCTTACCGAACGACTTAACGAATGCTTTAGAACCATCATCGGTTAGTGCCCAGTTCCAGTTCGTTGTACCAAGAATGCCCTGTAGGTTTTTACCTGCACCCTGTGCCATTAAGCGAGAGTAAAGAGGAACGATGATTTCAAAGTTCTTACCGTTTACTTGCTTATCACGTAGACCAAACTGAACTGACTGAGTCAGAGAGTTTATCATGTCTTTACCGTAGTGGTTCAAAATCAATGTATCAGCACCAGAATTTAATATCGGTGTGATGTACTGAGAGAAATCACCTGCACCAACTGGGGTTTTAACCGTCTTAACGGTTTTCCACCCAAGACCTTCTGTTGTCTCTTTAATTGACTCTTCTTGTGTCCAACCCCAAGTGTAGTCAGAAGTAAGATGATAAGCTTTACGCTCTGTACCCATCTCTTCTTTAAGTACTGGACCAAGTGCAGAACCTGTCATCTTCGCGTTGAAGAAATGACGGAAGCCATAACGACGCTTATCTTTACCTGTTGTGTCATTTGAGTGCGTTAAGCCTGCCATAAAGATAGTACCCATCTCCTGACATAAACCTTGTACCGCGATTGCAACACCTGATGATGAACCACCAGAAATCATTAATACGCCATCTTTCTCGATCATTCGCTTAGCAGAGTTACGAGCCGCATCTGATTTAGTTTGAGTATCACCTGTTACAAACTCAACTTTTTTACCTAACACACCGTTCCCTTTTAGAGCAGATGGCTTGAAGGTATTCATCATTCCGCCATCACCTTCACCGTTTAAGTGTTTAACAGCAAGTTTGAATGCACGAAGCTCGTCAGCGCCTTCATCAGCGTAAGCGCCAGTTTGAGGTACGTTAAAACCTAGTGTTACAGACTTAGCATCTGCTTTTGGCATATTTCTAAATGTTTTTGCATGAGAGCCCGCGTATGAATTTTGTATAAAAAACATAGGTGCAGCAGCTGCCATACTTGTCGCTACTGAAGCTTTTAAAAAGCCGCGACGATCCAGCGTAGGGGTTTTCTTACTCATTTGTAAATCTCCTTTGGAAAATAATCAATGTGATTAATTATTAGTGTGTTGTGTCATTAGGTTATGAAACTGATCCAATAACTCTTAGTAACTAAGATGTTATTAGAACGTTAATGTTGATCCTTCTGGCTCAAGAGTTACATTTTAATGCACAGCAAAACGTAATGAACCACTCATAACTACATTAGCAGTATAGTGTAAAATTTCCATTCGGCAATAATATTATTGAAAAACTAATAATTAACCACACTAACTTTAATAATAAAAACAATGGTGTGCAGCATAAAAACCTCTTATTCGGCGTTGATAATACAACTCCTTCTCCTGCACAAAAAATCCATCAACAGTCCAATAAATATCCTAATAGCACCTAAGGATTATCTGATATAGTCCTACATACATTCTCCAAAGGGCTTATCATGAAACCACCACGCTTATTCAATATTTTTGCTTATTATTTATTATTTGCCATTACATTAAATGGAGTATCAGCTTGTAACGGTAACAAGGAGAAAAGCACTGACAATAAAACGCCTTCAACAAATATTACTCCCGAATCCCCTGACACATCAAACACCCCGCTAGCTGATACCTCGATAATTACACCAAAATCTACAGAGCCTTTTAGCTGGTTAAAGCTAAGCGGTTGGCACACTCAAGGAACGATCTCTCGTAAAACACCTATCCGTATTATATTTAACCGTGATGTTATCAATGATGATCTAGTTGGGAAAAGCGCCAAAACCATAATGCACATTTCCCCAGCTATCGAAGGAGAACCTGTTTTTGAAAGCAAAACTGAAATAGTCTGGACACCCACAAAACCACTTCAAGCAGGCACAGAGTATAAAGTCCGTATTACACCAAAAGGGCTTAAAGATGTACCTGCAGATATCACTCCATTAAAATTTAGTTTCCATGTTATCCCGTTAGAATTTGAGATTAAAACTTTTGGTTTAGTCACACTACAGAAAACCGAAGGTACTATGAATTTAAAGGGTCAGTTGCTTGTTTCTGACCGAGTAAATCCTAATAATGTTGAGTCTGTCATTAAAGCAACTCTGCAAGATAAAAAGTTGGACATTAAATGGTCTCACGATAATAACGGTAAAAAACATAATTTTATTATTAGCAACATCCAGCGCGAAACCTTTGCAACCGATATAAAACTCACGTGGAATGGCAAGCCAATTAATATTAATACACAAGGTAGCCAAGAAATTGCCGTGCCTAGTATCAATGAATTCAAAATAATTGATACACGCGTAATACACGGATCGGGTACAAATCCCTATGTGCAAATCCGTTTTTCAGATGATTTAGATAGCTCCCAAAATATAAAGGGTTTGGTCCAACTCACCAAAAATAAATACAAAGTTCGTATTGATGGAAATACCATAAATGTTTACCCCAACAAAAATTTATCCGGTAGTTTTAAAGTTCGAATCAACGAAGGTTTGAAAGCTAAAAATGGTAAAATTATTACGACAAAGTTTGAGAAAGATGTCGTTTTTGACAACATCAAACCTCAAGTAAAATTTACAGGCAAAGGATCAATATTGCCAGAAAATACGACCTTAGAAATTCCTTTTGAAGCTGTTGGTGTTGAATCAATCGAAGTCACTGCTTTTGAAATTTACCCTAATAATATGGGACAATTTCTACAGGTAAATAAGTTATCAGGCAGTTATGAAACACGCCGTACAGGACGATTTTTATGGCGCAAAACGATACCTTTAACGCCTGCTGATCCTAATCAATGGAATCGGTTTTCTTTTAATGTAACCGATTTAATGAAAAATCACCAAGGTGGGCTATTACGCCTCACATTAAGTATTGGCCCGTATAATTCAACTTATGATTGTAGTGCGAATGGGACTGACTTTGGTGTGTACAAAGAAAAGCTATTAAAAAATCTTGAAGATAATGGTATTGAAGAAACGAGTGGATGGGATGGTATTAGTAGTTATGCCGAAGGGGAAAATAACTACGATTATAATTGGGATAAACGTAACGATCCCTGTTCTAAATCCTATTTTACTTATAACAAAGATAAAACAACGGTTAGCCAAAACTTTATTCCTAGCAATATAGGGCTAATCGCAAAAAAAGACAGCAAAGGAAATCTCCATATTATTTCAACAGATTTGCGAACGGCAGAGCCATTAACAGGTGTTGAATTTGAAGTAACAAATTACCAAGGGCAAACTTTAGGCAAAGCAATATCTGATGGTTCAGGCTTTGCTAACATTGAGCTTTCTGGTACGCCTTTCTTACTAACAGCAAAGAAATTTACAGATACTTCCTATCTCAAACTCAATAATAAAACCGCATTAGCTATCAGCCACTTTCCTGTTGGCGGCAAAAAGATAACAAAAGGCATTAAAGGGAAAATTTATGGTGAACGGGGTGTATGGCGACCAGGTGATGATATTTACCTTACCTTTGTTGTACAAAACGATTTGCAAGACAATACAAAGGATAAAAAGTTACCTTCTGCTCACCCAGTAACCATGCAGCTCATTCACCCAAGCGGTACAGTGATGAGCACGCAGACCAGCACTGACTCAGTTGGTGGATTTTATGCCTTTAAGTTCTCTACCAGAGAAAATTCACAAACAGGCAACTGGATGGCAAAAGCATTTATCGGCGGTGCATCTTTTAGTAAATCACTCATGATAGAAACCGTGCGCCCCAACCGCCTAAAAATAGAACTATCATTTGATGATGCAAAAATGAACTCATCAAAAGAACCGGTTTTATACAGTAGTGATGGCGCACCAAAAGCTACACTCTTTTCACAATGGCTGCATGGGGCAACCGCAAGTAACCTAAAAGCAGAAGTTGCTGTGCAATTTTCAAGTAAGAAAACACGCTTTGATAAATTCACCGATTATAAATTTGATGACCCTGCACGTAGTTTACGCAGCGAAGAAAAAGTATTACTCAAAGGTCGCCTAGATGATAAAGGTTATCTCAAATTCCAAAAAGACTTAGCCCCAAAAGGTGATCCTGCAGGTATGTTAAGTGCACGATTCACCACTCGCGTATTTGAAGAAGGTGGTGCATTTAGTATTAGTCGCTCAAGCATTGATTATCACCCTTATGAGAATTACGTTGGTATAAAACTCCCAAAAGGCGATGCAACACGTGGAATGTTACTTACCGATATTAAGCACACGGTAAAAATTGCTAGCCTAAGCTCTAAAGGCGAGTCTGTTTCTTTAGACAAAGTAAAAGTTAGTTTATACAAAATAGATTGGAAATGGTGGTGGGATAAATCTGCCAGCTCATTGGCAGAATATGCTGATGGACAACACAAAAACCTGCTTCAATCAGGCATTATTAAAACCGTAGATGGCAATGGCTCATGGGATTTTGAAATCAAATATCCAGAATGGGGGCGTTATTTAATTAGAGCCTGTGATCTTGAAGGCAATCATTGTACAGGCAAAACCGTTTATATCGACTGGCCTGGTTGGGCAGGGCGCGCGCAAGAAGAAGGCAGCGGCGCGGCAAGTCGCTTAAACTTATTCTCAGACAAAAAAGCCTACACCGTGGGTGAAACCGCCATTATTCAACTCCCTGCCAGTAACCAAGGCAGAGCCTTAATGACCGTTGAAACGGGCAGTGCTATTTTAGAACAACGTTGGATAACCTTTGAAGCAGGAGGCAAAGATCGTAAACAATTTGAGCTACCTATAACCGCAGCAATGTCACCCAATGCCTATGTGCATATTACTTTGCTACAACCACATAAAGACAAAAATAATGATCGCCCGATTCGTCTTTATGGGATTATCCCACTTGAGGTGGCAGACCCAGCAACCTATCTAAAACCAAAAATCATGGTGGATGATGAATGGAAGCCAGATTCAAAACAAACCATTACGGTGAGTGAAGAAACAGGCAAAACCATGAACTACACGCTTGCCATTGTTGATGAAGGCTTGCTTGGCTTAACCGCTTTTAAAACACCGAACCTACACAGACACTTCTACAGCAAAGAAGCGCTAGGCATAAAAACATGGGATTTATTTGATGAAGTTATCGGCGCATACGGCGGAAAGCTTGAGCGTATGTTGGCACTCGGTGGTGGCGACGATGCTGAATCAGACAATGAAGACAGCAAAAAACGTCGCTTCCCTCCTGTTGTTCAGTTCCTTGGTCCTTTCACATTAGAGGCTGGCAAAACTGCAGAACACGAGATAACCATCCCAACCTATTTAGGCGCTGTACGCGTAATGCTCGTTGCAGGTGACAAAGGTGCTTATGGTAAAGCACAAAAATCTGTATTCGTTCGCCAAGCCTTAATGATGCAGGCAAGCTTGCCTCGCGTACTTGGCCCAGATGAAGAGGTATCCGTTCCGGTCACTTTATTTGCTCTGGATGATGCGATTAAAAACATCAACATAAAAATTGAAACAGATGATTTAATCAGCGTCGTTGGAAACAAAGAAAGGAATGTGGAGTTTACTAAAATAGGCGAAAAACTTGCTTTTATAAAGCTCAAAACAGCCAGTAAAGAAGGTAAAACACATTTACGTTTTATCGCTACGGGTGGCACTAACAACGAGCACGTATCGACAAGCGATATTTATTTAGATATTCGCCGTGCAAACAAAGCAACCACGCGAAGTATTAGTAAGGTTGTCGAAGCAGGTGAAACATGGTCAAGCCAAGCAGATGCCTTTGGTATCATGGGCACGAACAATGCCACACTTGAACTATCCTCCGTGCCTTCGTTAAACTTGGACAGCCGTTTAAATTATCTCATTCGTTATCCGCATGGTTGCCTAGAGCAAACAACCTCCTCTGCATTTCCTCAGCTTTACCTCAGCAATGTAATGGCTTTAGATAAACAAAATCTACAAAAAGCAGAACATCATATCCAAAAAGCCATTGAGCGTTTACAACGATTCCAGCGTGGCTCAGGTGACTTTAGTTATTGGCCAGGTAGCAGTCAACAGAATGATTGGGCGAGTATTTACGCAGGGCACTTTTTAATTGAAGCACAGAAAAAAGGCTATGTTATCCCTAATGGATTACTCAATAACTGGCTAAGTGCGCAAACAGATAAAGCGCAACAATATGTCGCAAGTAGTGAGAAATATTCACACACACAAGCCTATCGTTTATATGTATTGGCGCTCGCAAGCAAACCTCAAATGGGTGCGATGAACCGCTTGCGCGAATCAAGCAAGCTTAATAAAAAGGCGCGCTGGTTATTAGCCTCAGCTTATCAAAGCGCCTCTCAACCTGATGCTGCAAAAGCCGTTATTCAAGGACTGTTACCTAAAGTTGAGACCGTGAATAATGTTGATGATACCTTTAGCTCAACACTTGGCGACCTTGGCTTGCAGTTAGAAAGTTTAATCGCTTTAGGCAAAAAACAAGATGCCAACCAGCTTGTAGAAAAAATTGCCAATAAAATGAGTGGCGATGATTTCCAAAGCACGCAAGGTATCGCTTGGGCGCTGATGAGTGTTTCTCGTTATTTAGAGGGTGACACCAGCCACTTTACTGCAAAAATTTCACAAGATGACATCAGTAATGCCAGCAATGAAATTAGTAGCAACAAGCCACTTTCAAGCATTAAGCTTTCTAAGGAAGGTGCAAAGTTTAAGCTAGAAAATACCAGCAAGATAAAACTTTTTGCAACGCTAATAAATCATGGTGTACCAAAGGCAGGTAGCGAGAAAAATGCTCACAATGGTTTATTACTAAAAACCACAATGACAATTCGTGGAAAAGGAGATAACGCTAATACTTGGTATCCACTACAAGACGACGTAATGATTCAAGGGCGGGATATTAAAATCATCACTACAATTTTAAACCTTACGAGTCAAAAGATTGATAATATTGCGCTAACGATTCCATCTGCAGCAGGGATGGAAATTAAGTCTGTAGATGCACACGCATCCTCAGCGAGCCGATATGATCACAAAGATATAAGAGATGATCGTATTCATTATTATTTCTCACTCAAAAAAGCGGAGAAAAAAGAATTCTACCTCCTTGCAACAGCAGGCTATAAGGGACGTTACTATTTACCCGCTATAAATGTTAGTGCTATGTATGACGATAATATAAATGCGCGCTCAAAAGGTAAATGGATTGAAATCTTAAACAAAGAAGAGATAGAAACTTTTAAAAAGAACAAAATGCCAGTCCCGCCCGCAAATGCCACGATGGGTAGCGATGTTGTATCTATTAAAATCCCCAAAGCCTACTTGTATGATGATGCAGACGAAACAACTCGTACCAAAATGTACTTAATTTCTGGCGATAAGGTAAAAGTGCTCAAGCGCAAAAAAGCCAGTGACAACTCTCGATGGCTCTTCATTCATTTTGAAGGTAAAAAATCCTTAGAGAAGTGGATTAGAACTGAAGTTACCGAATAGCTAACCGTTTGTATGTTAACAAGGTTAAATCAAACTCCATTTCTGTCTGCTTTTGATAGGAATTCATGGATAAAGCAGGGATTATTACTAGAAATACACAGAAAGAACCTGATTTCTTCTTTATTATTTAGCCACCCCCCCTGTTTTTCGCTGTTTTGTATTCAAAATACCCCCTTTTTAAGTTGTTTTTTCATACAAAACAGCGAAAAACAGGGGGGGTGGTCTATAAAAAAGGCTTATTTAGATAAAAAATTCCCACGCTTAAGCAAAAAATATCTTAAACGCCCTATAAACACCGAGGGTCGAGGGTATTTATGAAAATCCTCCACGTAAAAAAGCTCTGGATTTTTATTCTCCTGGTTATTAGCAGTATTACCTTCTATTTCTGCCTGCCAGAACCATTATTTAAATCACCTGTCTCAAGTATTCTGCTAAGTGAAGAAGGCAAACTCCTCGGCGCGCATATTTCCACCGACGAGCAGTGGCGCTTTCCTCCACTTAAACAAATCCCTGAAAAATTTAAAACCAGCATAGTGACTTTTGAAGATAAACGCTTCTATTCGCATATTGGGGTTGATCCACTAGCGATTGGGCGTGCGCTTAAACTCAACTTAACGGCAGGGCGTATCGTTAGTGGTGGTAGTACTATTTCAATGCAAGTGATTCGCCTTGCCTCACAAAATCCACAACGTACTTTATGGGAAAAAGCCGTAGAAGCTTTTAAAGCAGTACGCTTAGAAACACGCTACAGCAAAGATAAAATTCTAAATCTATACGCCAGTCATGCCCCTTTTGGTGGAAATGTGGTTGGATTAGAAGCTGCATCGTGGCGCTATTTTGGGCGAGAACCTCATAAACTTTCATGGGCAGAAAGCGCCATGCTTGCGGTATTACCCAATAGCCCTGCGATGATTCACATCAGCCGAAAACGCACTAAACTCAAAGCCAAACGAGACCGTTTATTAAAGCGGCTGTTTGAGCAAGACAAAATCAACAAACTTGATTATCAACTCGCAATCGTTGAAGAACTCCCTAAAAAACCTAAGCCACTACCTCGCCTAGCACCACAGTTATTAGACACGCTGGTTAAGCAAAATAGAAAACAGCAACGCTTTAATACGACAATTGACTATGTGTTACAACAACGTTTAAACCAAGTTGCCAAACACCAAGGCAATGTCTTAGCGCTTAAAGATATTCATAATTTTGCGGTTGTTGTAATTGACAATAAAACCTTTGAAACCAAGGCTTACATTGGTAATTCTCCTTCGGGTGATATTACAAAAAATGGTCAAGCTATTGATATGATTCGCCGCCCACGAAGTACGGGTAGTACATTAAAACCCTTTTTATTTGCACGCATGATTGACAAGGGTGAAATCTTGCCTGAAACATTAGTGGCAGATACTGCAGTGCGTTTTACAGGTTATCGCCCAAAAAATTATGATCGTAAATTTCGTGGTGCAGTGCGTGCTAAACAAGCCTTGGCAAGCTCCTTAAATATCCCTGCTGTGAATATGTTGAGCTATCATGGAGTCGAGAGTTTTTTAGCCAGCTTGCGTCAAATGGGCATGAGCACTTTGCATCGTCGTTCACGTGAATACGGTTTGCCCTTAATTCTGGGTGGTGCAGAAGGCACGCTATGGGAACTAAGCAGTATGTACGCTAACCTTGCTAATCGCGCGCAACAAAACAGCAACGAAAATATCGTCGAAAATTACTATCAACCAACGGCTTTAAAAAAAGGCAAAGTTACCAGCGAACGTCGAAATGAAATCAGCCCTGCAAGTGCATGGATGACATTAGACGCACTCATCCAAGTCAACCGCCCAGGTACAGGCGCGTACTGGAAGCGTTTTAATAGCACCCATAAAATAGCATGGAAAACAGGCACAAGTTTTGGACATAGAGATGCTTGGGCAATCGGTACAACACCACAATACACCGTAGGCGTTTGGGTAGGTCATGCTACAGGAAAAGGGCGACGTAATATGACAGGAGTAAGAGTTGCCGCACCCATTTTATTCGACACTTTCAATCTCCTACCATTGAATAATACTTGGTTTAAAAAACCAATTGATCAAATGAAAAACGTTTCACTGTGTCAAGATGATGGTTTTTTAGCCAATGATTTGTGTGAATCAGTTGAATATAAAATCCCTTATAATAGCCATTTTGATCGCATCAGCCCAAATCACCTACGCGTACATTTAGATATAAATACGGGGTTACGTGTTCATGGCAACTGTGAATCCATCAGCAATATGGAGCAAAAAAGTTGGTTTGTATTACCCCCTGACCAAGCCTATTACTACAAACAACATCATGCTGATTACAAGCCACTACCTGAATGGCGCGCAGATTGTCAGCAAGTACAAACCGCTAAAATTGGCAGCCCTATTTCTCTAATTTATCCTCGCAGAAATACACAAATTTATATTCCAAGGGAGTTAGCAGGCAAGCGCGGTAAAACACTATTTAAGGCTATTCACCAAGACTCACAAGCACAATTGTTTTGGCATTTAGACAATACCTTCTTAGGTACTACTCAAACTTTCCATGAACAGGCCATCTGGATAAACGAGGGCAAGCACAAATTAACGTTGGTGGATGAAAAAGGAAATAGCGTGACCCAAAATTTTCAGGTTTTAAGCAGATAGCTTATTTTCGCATTTCATTTAATTTGGCTTTTGTTTTAACCCATTCTCGATATGCCCAATATTCACTTTTTAAAGGCATTCTATCTTGTTCAATAATTTTTTCACTATAGGCATAAAGCTCATCAAAATACGATGAAGCCTTCCTGATATAGGCAAACTGTCTTTTATTAACGGGGTAGGTAGATTCAATGCCTTTTAACACTTCATCATAACGCGTAAGCACCCACATACACGCTAAAGCACTGGCTAAAATATTGATACTTGTAATCCAAACAGTCGACTGCCCAATTATCAACATCACTAACATCGAAGCAAACAGCCCTGCGGATGCACTAATGAGCACTGCAACGATGACCAATTGCAATTTGCGTTTAGCATTTCCATCAATCATCAAGCCTGTAAATAAGCCAAACCACAAACCAATATAAAGGCTAATATTAAAAAGCTCATGTTCCTTATCATAATCCAAGATAGTTGCTCGGTAGGCAACAGCAGACCCTAAAACGATGATAGCCAATATAAAACTGAGATTGCTTATGTATGTGGACCTTAAATCATATTTCTTATGCGCAATCTCTTTCTTCGACAAAGGCTTATTAGCGATGTCGACATGCACCATAAATTGATTGTTTTTAGAATCTAACATAAAACTCACAGATTATTAGCCCGTAACCATCTTAAAGCTGTTCTGAATAAAATAGTTAAATTCAACTAGATTATTTAGAACCTCCTTTAATATAGTTTATATTCTACAATAAAGTAATTACCTATTTGGGTAGTTTACTAATGAGATCTTTGCATGAGTACAAAAATTTTAATACTCCCTGGCTATGGTGGCTCTGGTGAAAAACATTGGCAATCACTTTGGGAATTAGAATTTAAAAACATTATGCGTGTTGAGCAAGATGATTGGGATAAGCCTCAACGAGAACAGTGGATAAGAACGCTGAATTCTTACATCGATAAAAATAAGCAATATATCCTAGTTGGGCACAGTTTGGCTTGCTCTCTAATATCTCATTGGGCTCTAAAACATGACTCAAATAATATCGTTGGTGCATTGCTTGTTTCCCCTGCTGATGTTGATTCTGCTAAACACACACCCGAAGAAGTTCGAAATTTCATGCCTATGCCGTTAAAACGTCTACCCTTTAAAAGTATTGTGATTGCTAGTGATAATGACCCTTATGTTTCACTAGAAAGAGCAGAGCTTTTTGCAAATTCTTGGGGAAGTCACTTTGTAAATATTGGGGCTTATGGTCATATTAATGCTGATTCTAATCTCGCCTCTTGGCCATTTGGCAAAGACCTTGTAACTCAATTAATTCAAAGCTAAACCAACCTCTATGCCAACAAATATTCCCTCCAATCTTCAATACTATAAAGTCATGTTTGCAGGGCTTTTCAGCCTAATTCTCACGATGGGAGTTGCTCGCTTTTCACTTACACCATTATTGCCTGTAATGATGGATGAAACATTTTTAAACAATGCATCTGGTGGCTGGTTAGCTTCTATCAATTATATGGGATATATGACCGGTGTTCTCATTACGGCATCGATCAGTGACCTAAAACTTAAATTTAAACTTTATCGCGCAGGTTTAATTGTTGCCATAATAACCACCGTAGGCATGGCATTTGCTGAAAACTATATCCTTTGGTCGATAATGCGCTTTTTTGCGGGCCTAACTGCTGCCGCTGGCTTATTGATGGGATCGGGGTTGATTCTTAATTGGATGTTACGAAATGGGCACCGAGCTGAACTGGGCATTCATTTTGGTGGGGCAGGCTTAGGCATTGCCTTAAGTGCCGCTGTTGCAATGGTTATTGCGGGGTCATTTGATTGGGCGCAACAATGGGAGATATTTTCTATGGTCGGTGTTGCATTAGCTATTCCAGCTTGGTTTTGGTTGCCGCCACCAGACAGCTCTCACACTACACAATCAGGCGCAAAACTTATCGATAAACCACCTTCAAAAAATTGGATGATAATTCTTTTTTCTGCTTATTTTTGTGCAGGGTTTGGTTATGTCATTAGCGCAACATTTCTAGTGGCTATTGTTGAAAATCAGCCTTCTTTACAAGGAAATGGTAGCCTCATTTGGTTAATAACAGGATTAGCTGCCGCACCAGCCTGTGTAATGTGGGATCGCATAGCGAGAAAAATTGGAGAGTTAAAAGCACTATTTATTGCCTATGGGATTAATATCGTGGGCATTATTATCCCTGCGCTAGATCACAGTTTTACTGCCGTAATACTCAGCGGTATATTATTTGGTGCAACCTTTATTGGAATTGTTAGCTTAATGCTAACCATGGTAGGAAAATTCTTTCCTACGAAACCTGCAAAACCTATGGGTAAGTTAACATTGAGTTATGGAACAGCTCAAATTATAGCACCAGCAATATCAGGCACTATGGCTGAGGCAAGCGGCAACTATAATACGCCCCTTATTTTAGCTGGAATTATTATGAGTATTGGCATGGCTTTGATCTATATTTTGATGAGGCAAGCGAGCAAAATAGTTAAAACGGTCTAGCACCCACTATATTTCCTGCGGGAAAATAACTACATACAAATATTTGAGATCCATTTGAGCAAGACTGCTTGGCACAGCCAACATCGGTAGTACCCTTCCAAACAACTTGAGTATAGTGGCCACACTGCTTACCTGATTTACATCGATTTTGACTATAGTTGTAATCTTTTTTCTCATCTGTCCAAGCACTTATAGCATGGCCGACTGTGGTAGGAAGGCTATAAGAGAAAAGATTCTCTCCGAAAGGAATATCTCCCTTATGATGATAAAGCTTACAGCTTCTTGCTAATTGATTTGCCCATTGTTGAGATATTTTTTCAAGGTCTTTTGACCACTGTAATGGCCGTTGTTTATCTTTTGCTCTAGCACTATTATGCGCCTGTAATGCCTGTACTTTATCAATGGATGGCGTTGCAAGAGCCGGCGATACTAATATCAAACTTAGAATCATTCCTGCAAACATTATTAGCCTTGTTAATATTTTTATCCACCAAGCAACCATTTATAGTTTTCCTAATAGGGTCTAAGGCCTACATAGTTACCAGGTGGGTTATAACTACAGACCCAAGTTTGAGATTTATCGCCACAAACTTGCATGGCACAGCCTACTTCTGTTGTGCTTTTCCAAACGGCTTGTGTGTAGTGCCCGCACTGAGCACCTGGCTGACAACTGTTCTTAGCGTAGTTGTACCATTTTTCTTCATCTGTCCAAGCTTTCACAACATCTTTTATAGTGACTGGGTTTATTTCTCTTTTTCCATCCGTCCAAACTATTGCTGTTGAACGATATAAATTTTCACCATATGGAGGATTACCTGAGCGATGGTACATATCACATTTATTATTCTTTGATAATTGTTTTGCCCACTGCATTGAGTAGTCTTCTAATTTTTTAGACCACTTTAATGGCGGCACATTATGTTTTGCACGTACTTTATTGTGTGCTTGAAGCAGACCCGTAAAACGTTCTTTGTGAGTTAAAGCGCGTTGTTCGGCACGTTTTGGCTTTGTTTCATAATTGAAAGTTTGTGGTAATACATCAATCATCACCTCACTTTCAGACGTATTATCGCTAATTGTGACTCGCTCTGCTTGTTCTGGTAACTCTTCATTTTTTTCGCTGTTGTTATTATTAACAACACTAGTATTACTGCACGCGTTAAGTAAAAAACTCACGCTAAAGAGGATTATCGTTATTTTTATTAGTTTATTCATTATTAAATGGCTCATTTTTATATTTCTTCAGCTCTATTTAGATGAAAGAAAAAGAGCTAAGTACTACTTTTTTATCGCAGGTGGCATTTTTTCCACTTCTGCTTCTATCCACTCTTTAACTTTATCATTTATGCTTGCGGGGTCTAAACCCTTTACGCTAAACGGTTGACCGATACTTACGGTGATAGTTCCCGGGTGTTTGATGTAACTATGTCTTGGCCAACACTCCCCAGCATTATGTGCCATAGGGTAAACGGGGTATCCTTCACCATCTTCAGAGTTGTCGGCACAATATGCCGCTAATAGTGCTCCTCCCATTCTGTAGCGCTTTTTCTCACCTGGATTTACACGTGTGCCTTCGGGGAATATACAGACCCAATTACCCTCATCCAAACGCGCTTTACCTTTAGTTTTAACTTGGTCTACTGCTGAACTACCCGCTTCTCTATCTATTGCAATTGGCTTCACTCTGGCTAATGCCCAGCCAAAAAATGGTATTTTAAAAAGCTCTTTTTTTAATACCCATGAAACGGCAGGAGTAAAAAGTGTTGGGACTAATAACGTCTCCCATGTGGATTGGTGGTTAGCTAATACAATGCCATGGTTATTTGGGTCAATGTTTTCTTTGCCAATAATATTGTACTTAATGCCACAGGTAACTTTAATCCACCAAAGATTAAAATGTGTCCACGGCACTAATATTTTATAGCTCGTTTCGTGTGAAAATGGTAATAAAAAAGGTGATACTAAACCCGCTAGTAAAGAACTAAATGCAAAACCTATCCAGAATAGTGTGGCTCGAATAGTGAGTATTATTTTAGACATTGGATTCACTCATTAATTTAAGTATTTGCTCTAACGCTTTTCCCCGATGACTAATTCCGTTCTTTTCATCGGGTGATAATTCGGCCGAACTTGTACCGTGTGTAGGCACAAAGAATAGAGGGTCATATCCAAAACCATTTGCACCAGAGAGGTCATGCAGTATAGTTCCTTCCCAACTTGCATCTGCTATTAATGGAGATGGGTCTTCTGCATGGCGCATATAAACGATGCAACAACGAAAACGAGCGGTTCGCTTTTCGTCTGGAACATCCTTCAATTCTTCTAACAACTTGGTGTTATTAGCCTCATCTCCCTCGCCTGAATATCGTGCTGAGTAAATTCCAGGACGACCGTTAAGAGCATCTACCTCTATTCCAGAATCATCTGCCAATGCAGGCAAGCCTGTTTGTTGTGATGCATTTCGTGCTTTGATAATGGCATTTTCGACAAAGGTTAAGCCAGTCTCAGGAACATCCACCACGTCATAATCAGATTGTGGTACTACCTCAAAACCAGCATCACCAAGTATGCGGAAGAATTCTCGAAGCTTGCCTGCGTTTCCACTAGCCAATACAACCTTGTTTGCCATATTAAAACTCTCTTAATCTATCCAATAAATCGATTATACGTTTTATATTTATATATTACAGGCTCTCTCTGGTGATAGATAAATAGTAATCACTCCTGACACTACGCTGTCAGGAGGGGTGGCGTATAGTTTTATCATCACTTAATAATGAGTGTATACATAATTAGCAAACGAGGATAAAACAATGTTAAACCCAATGAAACAACACGGCGCTTTTAGCTGGAACGAACTTTTAACTACAGATATTGAGGGAGCTAAAGCGTTTTACTCACAAATGTTTAACTGGCAACTTGATGACATCAACAATGAAATGCCATACACCTTAGCCAAAATAGATGGCAAAGAAATTGCTGGCATGATGACAACACCACCCGAAGCAAAGGGAATGCCTCCTATGTGGGGTGGCTATGTCACGGTTGATGATGTGGAGGCCAGCGCCAAGCAAGCAGAAGATCTTGGTGGAAAAATACTCATGGAAGCGAGGGATATTCCCGAGGTAGGACGCTTTTGTGTTATCGCAGATCCACAAGGTGCTATGCTTACCATTATCACTTATTTTAACCAAACGTAGGATTACATCGTCCCTATGACAGGCTCCAGCCCTATTTTTGAGAGTATTGCAGTCTCTGAAGTTTTTGACTCTTACCCAGATACGGTGAGTGATCACCTGCTTTACCTTCGCCAGCTAATTATTGAAACTGCTGACGAAATTGGTATTAATGATTTAGAAGAAACGCTGAAATGGGGCGATCCTAGTTATCTCACCAAAAATGGTAGTACTGTAAGAGTGGCTTGGAGAAAGTCTTTTCCTGCTGAATATGGGATATTCTTTAACTGCAAAACATCGTTGGTTGATACTTTTAAAGAGGTGTACCCTAATACTTTTAGATTTGAAGGTAGTCGTGCCCTATTATTTAACCATGATGATTATAAAACTAATGACGAATTTCCTAGCATAGAATTAAAACACTGCATCTCATTATCACTCACCTATAAATCGATTAAACACTTACCTATGTTGGGCATATAACATGAGGCGCGCAGATAGATTATTTCAAATAATTCAATTTTTACGAACACGCAGAGTAACCACAGCTCAATGGTTAGCAGAGCGTTTAGAAGTTTCTGAACGTACTATTTACCGAGATATTAAAGACTTAATATTGTCAGGTGTGAATATTGAAGGTGAAGCAGGTATTGGCTATGTAGTAAGAAAAGGCTTTGATTTACCTCCGCTTATGTTTAGTGAAGATGAAATTACCGCACTCACACTCGGTGCTCGTCTCGTAGAAAGCTGGGCAGATGCTTCATTGGCCACAGCTGCACAAAGCGCTTTAAGCAAAATTGAAACTGTATTACCCGATAATATAAAAAGCAGTTTGGGCAATACTTTATTATTCTCACCATTCACTCGTATCACCCCAGAGATTTCTATAACCATGGCAGAGGTACGCTTAGCCGCGGATAACCGCCGTAAGATCAGTTTGCAATATAGTGACGCTAAAGGAAATTCATCAGACAGAATCATCTGGCCATTGGGTATGTTCTTTTGGGGTTCTGTCTGGACTATAGGCGCTTGGTGCGAGTTGCGTGATGGTTTTAGAGTATTTAGGCTTGATAGAATTGATACGCTTTGCGTTTTAGATGAAAATTATCCGCAGGAAAAGGGAAAGAGCCTACAAGATTTAATAGACAATGAGAAATGCCGTGATTAGCTTAAACAGATTTTATTTATAGTTATTTTTCGCTTAAAGCCCCTAAAAATCGTCATTTTAGGGTGTTTTCCTTTACCACCCCCCCTGTTTTTCGATGATTTGTATAAAACAACGGTCTAAATTAGCTTGATGAATCATCATTAGAAGGCTGTTTTAATCCAAAGTACTGCCAAGCGTGGCGTGTTGCCATTCGCCCGCGCGGGGTTCTCATTAAAAAGCCTTGCTGAATCAAAAATGGTTCTATTACATCTTCAATCGTGCCTCGCTCTTCGCCAATGGCTGCTGCAACACTCTCTACTCCTACTGGCCCACCATCAAATTTTTCCATTATCGCGAGTAAAACACGCCTATCCATATGATCAAAACCTTTCGAATCTACATTTAGCATATTGAGGGCTTTATCGGCGATATCTTTCGTTATTTTCCCATCACTTTTTACTTGTGCGTAATCTCGCACACGGCGTAATAAACGGTTGGCTATTCGTGGAGTTCCTCTTGAACGCTTTGCTATCTCTGTTGCTCCTTTATCATCTATTTCTACTTTTATTATGCCTGCTGCTCTGGTAACGATGTAACTTAGATCTTCTACATTATAAAATTCTAAGCGTTGCACAATGCCAAAACGATCACGCAGTGGAGAGGTGAGTAAACCTGCTCGGGTAGTTGCTCCAACAAGTGTAAATGGTGGTAAATCGAGTTTTATTGAGCGTGCGGCAGGGCCTTCACCTATCATAATATCTAGTTGAAAATCTTCCATTGCAGGGTAGAGTATTTCTTCTATCACTGGGCTTAGGCGATGAATTTCATCTATAAATAAAACATCATTTTCTTCAAGGTTTGTAAGCAATGCAGCAAGGTCACCTGCTTTTTCTAAAACGGGGCCTGATGTTTGGCGCAAATTGGCGTTTAGCTCATTAGCAATGATATGTGAGAGCGTGGTTTTACCTAAACCTGGGGGGCCAAAAATGAGCACATGATCTAGTGCTTCGTTACGTGCTTTTGCTGCGGGGATAAATATTTCCATCTGCTCGCGCACGATGGGTTGCCCTATGTAATCTTTTAAATATTTTGGGCGGATTTTTTCTTCTATATCATTAACAACATCATCAAACCCTGCAACAGGGGAAATTAAACGATCTCCGTTAGCAGCAGCAGCGACCTTGTCAAAATCATCATTCACGATAAACTTGCCTTAAGAGCATTACGCACAATTTCTTCTACCGAGTTTTTTGCCCCTGAATAACTCGCTACCATTTTACTTGCTTGGGCAGGCTTATAGCCAAGCGCTAATAATGCAGCAACGGCTTCATCTTCAATATTGCGAGGCACTGTTTGTAATAATCCGCTTATTTCTTGCTGATCTTCTGGCTTAGGTAAACGATCTCTCATTTCTATAATTAATCGTTCGGCTGTCTTTTTACCTACACCTGGCAAACGCGTTAAACCCGTTACATCACCAGAATG
>JALSLX010000042.1 GCA_026988095.1 Thiotrichaceae bacterium | reverse complement strand
TGGATGCGCCCAGAAGATGAGAATGCTCTGCTCTACCCCTCTCGCAGAACAAAAATGACCTTGCGCATCCCAATTGACAAGCTTGAAACGACAAGAAAAGATTTAAACGGTAAAATACTTGATATTGATGGCCATAAATTAGAAATTTTAGGATCAAAAAAGAAAGTTTTTTCTAACAGCAGTGTAATCTTTTCTCGTTATGTATTAAGTGATGCAACTGAAACTGAAAATACCTTTCTTACTAGAGTTTCTGAAGAATTAAAACTAACAGTTGATTTTAAAGTTAAAAAAATGCTTTGCGGAAAAAGTCACACAATTAAAACACCAACTAAGATATTATCAACAAAACATCTTATGATTGCTGATCTTGATAGCGAAACCTCTATCAAAATTCAACAGCTAGGCATAGGAGACTCTAAAGAATTAGGCTGCGGTATATTTATTCCACATAAAGGTATAAAGTCATTAAATGCTGGAGAATGATTTTTCATATTATTGATAAAAAGCCACTCGTCGGGTATCTCTTCCCTTTTATCCCTAATTAGGTAAAGTAGATGCTACTACATAAAAAAGCACCTCATTTATGATTTTGTTGAGGTTTAAAATAATAAAAATATTCACTAATAAGGGAAATAATAATGAGCGGGATACAAACCATACTAATCGCGGATGATTCAGATACTCAACTTAAACACTTAAAGTCTATTCTAGAATCTGCAGGCTATACAACGATTACCGCTAGTTCAGGAAATCAGGCAATTACATTAAGTGAAAAAATGAAACCTGATGCCATTATGTTAGATATCGTTATGGAAGATGGTGATGGCTACAAAGCTTGTCGCGCCATTAAGAAAAATCCAACATTCGCTAGCACTCCCATTATCATGGTTTCAAGTAAATCAAACCCCGTTGATAAACAGTGGGCAAGACAACTTGGAGCCTCTGAATATATTGTTAAGCCATATGAAGATAAAGAGATATTAGACAAACTAACTACTGTTTAATTATTAATAACCTATTTAACGATAATAATAAATATAAGGATGGGGAAAATGCACACTGTTGAACACGACAATGTGGTTAATAACACTGAAGCTAAAGCATCGGATATGTATGCGAGCTCATCATATAGCTCTATTTTAAATTCAGCTGTTGATTCTAAAAAAAGAAGAAGACTCAATAATAACAATAACCGTTTTTTTTATACGGTAGGTAACCATAATTTTATTTTTGAGAAGAACCTTAAAGTTGAGAACTTATCAGCTACAACAATAAATAAAGTTCCTCATACACCTGACTGGTGCACGGGCATTATCAGTGTACGTGGTATTATTATGCCGGTAGTCAATATGCATACTCTTCTTAATAGTGAATTAAAACTTAAAAATAAATACATACAAAGTAAAAAAACTTATCTGTTGATGGTAGAACATAACAACCATGCTCCAATAATTCTTCAAATTGATAAGCTCCCAGAAATTATTAATATTAATGATTACACCTATTCAAGATCTGTAAATAACTCGCCAGATTGGCAAGGAAAAACCTGGAAGAACTCGACGAATAAACTCTTCGAAATTGATCATGATAAATTATTAAATACGTTTAAAAATATCTAATAATTACCAAATAAAATAAGAACACAATACAAATAAAAATAAAAGGTAGCGCCATGTTAAACAAATTATCCATCAACACTCGTATGCTTTCACTAATAGCATTACCAACCATTTTATTACTTTTACTTGGTTATCTGTCATTTACCATTATCTCTTCTGATGCAAACACACTGAAACAAAGTGATAAAGACTTTAAGTCTGTAATTGCCGCAGCTGATGTTACGGAAAACGTAAATAAGCAGTACACACAGTTACTCTCTAATATTAACTCCGGATTTATCTTTTGGAAAGCCGGCGAAAAAAGAACAAAAAAAGGTATTGCCAAGATCAAAGAAAGTTTTAATACGTTTAACAATACATTGACAGCAGCTGAAAAAGAAAGCACTCCTGTTCAACAACTTTTTGCTCAACAAAAGCGTCTACTGGCTTCTTATGAAGGTGCAGCTAAACTATTTAAAGGCGAAGAAGATAAGAAAGCACTAAATACATATGTTTTGAAAAAAATGTTTCCGTTTGCAAATGCATTGATCTCTAATATTACCAGAATCAAAAAAGACAAATATGCAGTGACTGCAGCAAATAGTGCCGCTGCAATCACAAATTCAGAAAAAACAGTTGAAAAAACTTTGTTATATATTGTCGGTGGTATTCTTGGAATCATCATTCTTGGTAACTTGATTATGTTCTCTATCACACGTCCAGCTAAGAGATTAACTAAAGTTGTACACAGGCTATCAGAAGGTGAGTTTGATGCACGTGCCGAGATTAAAGGGTCAGATGAATTTGCAGAATTAGGTACTGCTCTTAATAGCTTGCTGGATGATCGTGCTACATCTCTTAATAAAACAGAAGATGAACATCAGGAATTAAATCAGTCGGTATTTAAATTACTACAAGCCGTTGCAGAGTTAAGTGAACGTAACTTAACTGTTCGTGCTGCCGTTACAGAAGATGCTACTGGCCCAGTAGCTGACGCACTCAATCTTCTTGCAGAAGAAACAGCAGCCACATTGATGCAAGTGCGTGATGTAGCCACTGAGGTAAACGAGACATCTAAGAAAGTAAATATTCACTTAATGTCTGTCAATAAACTCGCAATGCGAGAGCAAGAACAAGCTATCGAAACTGCAGAACAGATGGATGACATGATGGTTCGTCTTGATGATATAGCGAACTCAGCAGCTGATACAAATAATATGGCGGACACTACTATCGCTTCAACTAATAAAGCACACGCATCGGTATCAGAAACATTGACAGGCATGTCCGAGATCAGAGATACAGTACAAGAGACTGGTAAACGTATCAAACAACTCGGTGAACGATCACAAGAAATATCTCATGTAATCGATATTATCAACACTATCGCTGAAAGAACTACGGTACTTGCCCTTAATGCTAGTATGCAGGCAGCAGCAGCGGGTGATGAAGGTCGAGGCTTCTCCGTAATCGCTGAAGAGATCCAGCGATTATCAGAGAGTTCACGTGAGTCAACGAGCCAAATATCCACCTTAGTACGTAATATCCAGCAAGAAACAAATACGACAATTGCAACCATGGATAAAACGATAGAACAGGTGATAGATGGGTCTACAAGAGCTGAAGATGCTGCACTTCAGATGAAAGAAGTATTAGAAACAACTATCCAGCTGGCTGAATCAGTTGATAAAATTGCACTAGTATCTCGTGAACAGGTTGGAATCAGTGAAGGTCTCAAGCACAAAGCACAAAGCATATTGAAATCAACACAATCAACTGGACAAGAATTATTATCGTTAACAGGCTTGAGTCGTAATATGGGTGACTATGCACAACAACTAGTACATTCTGTAAACGTTTTTAAACTTGATGATAACAACGAAAATAATATTGCTAAATCAGAAGCTGAGGCATAAAAAAGAACGGATAATGTATTTTATACTTATCCGTAGTAATGGCTAGCTGTCAGGAGACACAACAGATGCAACATAATAATAACAATGTCATCGCTAATGAGCTTAATAATATCATCTTGAGCCTTGCAGACACTGATTCTGAAAACATCAGTGATTCTTTAGAAGTAATTGATAATAAAATTTCACACCTAGAACAACTTTCGCAAGAGATGAATATTCCAGAGTTAAGAGCCTTGACACACTGGATGATGCTAAATATTGAACTAGATAATGATAATAAAGAACAAGTAACGACCCTTTTAGAAAACGGTAGTTATTATAAATGGATGGAAATACTATCCATGTTGTTACAAAGTTATGATCAATCACTACTTCCAATAATCTATAAGGCACTCACTGAGCCTAACTGGTTAGTAAAACCTTCTGCTCCCCTGCTTCGTAATCTAGCAAGCTGGATAGAGTCTGTAAAAATATCTACCGATAGTAGTGACACCTTGAGTTCTAACTCTAATGAGGAATTAAATAATACTAGTGATACAAATGTTAATAATGAACAAAGTTCAACTGAACTACTGGACGATATCGAGCATACAGATAAATATATTTTTGAAGATGTTGAATCAGCAATATTAGAAAGAAACTATAAAGATACTGGAGCACTTGATAATTTTACAGAAGATGTAGAGAGTAACTCAATAAAAGTGACTGCTGATGAAAAAAGTAACTACTATGAGGACATTGAAGAAAATATAATTATTGATTCTACCGAAAAGTTATTTTTAGAGAATGAAGAAACATCTTCAACAGATCAAACAGCTATAGTTTTCGAAGAAAACGCGCCTGATAATATTAATATCGAAAATGTCAAAACTCTAAAAATAATCAATGATAGTGATGAAAGTGAAAATTTAGATACTGATGACTTTAGTATGGAAGTTGACGACATTGTAATGACATTGACAACCATCAGTGCGAGTACTGATGATCCACTAATAGAACCAGAAAATTACATTGCAGAATTACAACGCTTTGAAATGTTAGCTGAAATATCAGGGTATTTACCACTCCTACCAATTAGTAACTGGTGTCAAAAAAATATATCACTTTTCTCGCAAAATCCATCTGATAATTTGCGTCAATTTGTTGAAACGGGTGAATGTTGGACATGGATAGAATTAACTAAACTTGCTATTGCTGAGCCTGATGAGCTTTCTACAATTTCAGAATTAAATGCAGAACTAAATCGTGATGAATGGTTAGAGCCTTTAGCTATTGAAGATTTAGAGCCATTGATCTTATTTTTACAAGACCCTTTAGGGTTCAATGACAAAGATATACCTGTTTCAATAGAAGCGACTGATAACATTGTTAAAGCGGATGAAGAATCGGTTAAATTAATTGAAACAAGCACAGAAGAATCATCAGATCTATCATTTAAGTGGGAGGATGACGTACACCCTGAACTTTTAGAAGTATACTTTGAGGAAACAGCGGAAAATATTATCTTAATCACAGAATATTTAAGTAATATTGGTAAAAAAGAATCCACAAAAGAACAACGACAAGATGCAAGACGTATTGCCCATACTATAAAAGGAGGTAGTGCAGTTGTAGGCATCACTGCACTCTCAACTTATGCATACCAGCTAGAAAAAATTCTAGATTATGGTATAGATCATAGTCTAGCAACTGAATCGCATGAATTATTGCATTCTGCTGCTACTTGCGTGGAATCACTTTATAAATCTATTCAAGAAAAGAAAGCAGCACCAGATGATTTTCCCACAATACTATCACAATTGATTAATTACGCTGAAGTTGTAGAAGAATTGGATGATGAACCACTTGAACTCAGCGCTCCTGTACTCCCAGACTTTATATCACAGCAAAATGCAGAGAAAGAAGCAGAAATAAGTGTTAATAACATCATTGATGATACTGTGGATATAGTTGAAAATGATGAAAACCTAGAAACAACTGTAGAAAAGGAAATAAGGGAAGTTAAAGTAGAAAATATTGAAAGCACAATTGAAACTAAGGTTGATGAAATACTAGAAAAAGAGGAAAGTGCAGATATAGAAGAAAATGCCTTGCCAACACTCAGTCAAAACGATGATCTAAGCGACTTTACTGCAGAGCTTGATGATATTGTGATGACCCTAGTTACCTCTGAAATTAAAACAGAGAAACAACCATTTAAATTAGATGCTTATTTCGAAGAATTACAACGACTCGATATGCTATCTGAAATATCTGGTTATCCAGAAGTAGCAAAAATTAGCAGCTGGTGCCAAAATAATTTAGCGCTTATTTCTAAAAAATGTACAAAAAATCTTGGAGAATTCATTTCTTCTGGAGAAAGCTGGACATGGATTGAACTCATCAGTGCTTGTCTAACTGATCCTGAAGAAATATCACACCTTTCAGCATTGAGCGCAGAACTTACACGAGAAGATTGGTTAGAACCAATAGATATTGAAGCATTGCAATCATTATTATTGGTACTAAGAAGCCCAACTAATCTTACTGAGAATACCGGTAGTGTTGAGGAACCTATCCTAGAAATAGAAAATACAGAACCATCTATACCTACTGAGATAGAAGATACTGTAGAAGAAATTCCTTCTCCCCAAAGTACAAATATTATCTCCTGGGATGAAGATGTGCATCCAGAGCTACTTTCTGTTTATCTACAAGAAACATCTGAACAAGTTACAAAAATAGCCGAATTACTTCACCTTATTTCAAAAAGCAAAGCTAACAAAGAACAACAGGAACATGCGGCAAGAATTGCTCATACAATCAAGGGGGCAAGTGGTGTTGTTGGGATTACAGAAATTGTAGATTTTACGCATAAACTTGAAGATATTCTCGATTACGCAGTAAATAACACAATCCCAGAAGAAACTGCTGAATTACTTGCCGAATCTTCCGATTGTTTGGAGAGTCTATTTGAAGCAGTTCAAAACAAATCAGAAGCACCTGAAGAATTTAAATCAGTTCTCGCAAAATTAACCACTTATGCTGAATTTATAGAAAGCGATTTAGTCGCCATTGATGAACCTATTGAATTGAAAATGCCTGAGCTACCAGACTTTATCATTCAAGAGGAATCAAACTTCAAACAACAAAACGATAAAATAGAAGAAAAACCTGAAGATAAGAATATCGTTGAAAATACAATTCTTGATGATTCTTGTGTAGAAGACAATAGCCTACTAGTAGAAGATAGTGGCCTAAATAAGATAGAGTCAGTTGAAAGTGACAACAAAAAACAAGCTGCTTCGCCTAGTCCTACAAATATATCTGCAAGTGACTCTCATATTCGTGTCCCTACTACCTTAATTAATAAGCTTTTAAATCTTGCTGGAGAACTGGTAACAACATCAGGTCAAGTATCTGATAAAGTTGAAAAAACATTATTAACTAGTATTCAGATGAAAGAACAAGATAAACGTGTTCATAATATGCTTGATGAATTAACTGCAACAATTTATAAACAAGAAAAAAATCAAATGCGCATGCTATCTAACATGCAAAACAAAGACTTTGATTCACTTGAAATGGATACTTACAATGAATTACACAGTGTCGCAGGTTTATTAACAGAAAGTATTCTTGATAGTGAGACGATCGAAAGCACACTTAAGCAACAACTAAGTAGCATCCATGATGAGCTAAGATCACTTGATAACTTAAACAAAGAACTCAGTGAAACCATACTAAGCTCTCGCATGGAATCATTAAATACTTTGATCCCTAGACTTGAGCGAATAGTCAGGCAAACCTGTCGAAAAACTAATAAAAAAGCTGAACTAATTGTTACTGGCAATGATATTAATATTAATACAGAGATACTTAGTGGTCTTGCAGATCCTCTTTTACACCTTTTGCGTAATGCAATTGACCATGGGATTGAACAACCTAACTCACGAAGTGGAAAAAAGAAAAAACAGACAGGAAAAATTCAACTTGATTTCTCTCGCCAAGGTAACTTTATACATATGGTGCTAAGCGATGATGGCGCTGGTATCGATTCAGAGAAAATTTATCAAAGTGCTATCAATAAAGGCTTAATTACACCAAATCAAGAGTACTCAAAAAGTGAAGTATTAAAACTCATTTTAGAACCAGGTTTCAGTACGCAAAAAGATGTGACTGATATTTCGGGTCGTGGTGTAGGTATGGATGTGGTCAATAAAGGTATCAAAGCCTTAAAAGGATCATTAACTATAAATAGTGAGCTTGGCAAAGGCAGTAGCTTTGAAGTTAAAATACCGTTGACCTTAGTAACTTCTTCGACCTTACTCGTTGAAACTGCAGGTAATAAAGTTGCTATACCGACTGACTCAATAGAACAATTATATTATTTATCACCTGAAGATGTTCTTGACCGCAAAGGTAAAAAACTTATTCGCCACGAAGGTAAAGAATTAGTCATTGAATCCTTAGCAGGAATTTTAGGATGGACGGTGAATGATGTTGATTTCACTAAAGCACAGACTTTATTATTAATTAAAGGCTCTCAGCAATTACACGCTATCTATATTGACCAGATTATTCATTCTCGTGAGGTCGTAATCAAAAGTCTATCGCACTTTATTGATGATACAAATGGTGTTATAGGTGCCTGTCACTTAAGTGATGGTGCTGTAGCTCCTGTAATTAATTTACCCCAGTTATTGAGCCGCAACGAAAAGTCGAGCTACACTGTTAAACAATTAGATGACACAAGTACTCACACAACAACTGTAGATACGACTCCACAAATTTTGGTAGTAGATGATTCATTAAGTAACCGCAAAGCATTAAGTTTGATCATTGATAAAACAGAATACGATGTATTAACCGCTGTTGATGGTTTGGATGCGTTAAGTGTAATCAATGAAAATCATATAGATCTTGTTTTCACAGACTTAGAAATGCCACGCATGACTGGATTAGAACTTACACAAGCTATTCGAGCTTGGGATGAGAAGAAAAATATTCCGATTGTTATGGTTACATCACGCTCAACAAACAAACATAGAGAGCTAGCTAAAAAAGCAGGTGTTGACGACTACTTAACTAAACCTGTTGGTACAGACACATTACTAGAATCAATGGAAACTTGGCTAAAACAAGATGTAACTGTATAAACTCAAAATAATAAGAAATATCACAGAAAAATAGGCAATAGTATGAATAATAATAACAGTATCGGTATTTACTTCTCAGGATTAGAAGCAAAGGAGCATGCGATTTTTGATCGAGTCATTGCTTTTAATGCCACTCATGGGCTTGTCAGTCATAATTGCGACGATATGCAATCCTCTGATCTCATTATTTCATCAGAAACTGATTATCCTCTTTATGAGACAGAGCTAGAGAACCATAAAGTATTAATAATATCGAATGATGCAGCAGGTTGTACTTCAGGTGATCTACAAATTAAACGCCCTCTTCTAATTACTCGCGTGATGAAAGCATTAGAGAAATTAATTGATCAAGTGAAGCTAATTAAAGATCAGAATATTGATGTTGGTAATGGCGATCAAATTGAAGGTGAAACACAAAATTCATCTGCTAAAAAAGAGGAGGTAGAAAATAAAGTAAGTGAAAATACTGAAGCTGAGATAGATACTGTAGCACCAGAACCAGAAGAATCTAATATTAAACATTCTGGTCATCATGCATTAATCATCGATGATAGTGCCGCCATCAGAAAACAATTAGAGTTAGAGCTTCGAGATGCAGGTATTACCGCTGATTTTGCCGAGTCAGGCGAAGAGGCCTTAGAAAAGATTGAAGACAAGGAATATGACCTAGTATTCCTTGATATTATAATGCCTGGAATTGACGGTTATGAGACTTGTCGTGCCATGAGAGCAAAGGCTTCATACAAAAGAACACCTATCATCATGCTTAGTGGAAAAACCTCACCACTAGACGAAGTACAAGGTGTTATCGCAGGTGCGACTACCTACCTTACTAAGCCCGTAAAAAGTGCAATGTTACAAGAAACACTCAGCAGAGTAACAAAATGGCTAGATAACTTTGCTGTAACTGATAAACCTAAAAGTTCAGAGGTAGTTTAAGGTTTTTACCCCTAAAGCCATGCCCACCCCCCTTGTTTTTCGATGATTTGTATGAATTTAGTTATACAAATCATCGAAAAACAAGGGGGGTGGGCATGCCTTTTAAGTATTATATCAGTGTTTTAGCACGCTATTAGACGACTAGTAACCACCCTTACGCGTAGTTGCAGGCAAACCTGCTAATTTCAATCCTTGCTTACTTGGTGCACGAGGAAAAAGAGTATATAAATCTTTACCTTTTAACTTCTCACCCCAAACTTTTGACATATGCTTTGTAATGGCGCGTTCCATTGGTTGATTTCCACCATTGTTGATGTACTCATCACGTAAGAACTCAACAACGTCTAAATGTTTTTGTGTCAGCTCGATACCTTCTTCTTCAGCGATTGCTTTACACACGTCTTCTGTCCAATCGTTAAGGTTTTCTAGATAACCTGCTTCTGTTGTTGCTATTGTTTGTCCGTTTACTTCTAATGCCATCAGATAGTCCTCTTCTTAGTTCGATTAATGGCAGGCACAATGTCATATAATAATGTACTTGTCACCCCCTCCTATACTTAGTATATAAGAGCTTATTAATGCGAATATCCTTTTGGAGGTATACCCCTCGCAAGTTGGCAAGGTATACTTCTCGCATTGTTAAATTGACGAATATGCTACTGGAGAATTCACATGAGCAACAAAGCAGAACTAATCAAAGAAATGCTTGATATGCAAGCTAAGTTTATTAAATACGAACAAAGTGGTGAGTATGAAGATGAGAAAAACTATGTTGGTGGTGAATGGACAGAATACCGTAAGCGTTACCAAGAATTAACTAACGAAGTACGTGAATTAGCATCTACAGAAGCTAACTTCTGGAAGTAAGTTAAAATAAAGCCACTTTTTCAAGTGGCTTTATTTTTATACGCTTCCCCATCGTCTCAATAAATTCGCATACACATTACTCACATGTGACGTTTCATCTGTTGCAGATTCTTTTGTAAGCAATACATCTCTAGCCTGTCCCAGCTCATACAAAATAGCACGTTTCTCAGCTTCTTTTACCATACTTTGTGCCCAAGTCACTGCCACTAGACGCTCACCACGGGTCACTTTATTAACACGATGTAAACTACTGGACGGGTAAATAATAGCATCACCAGCCTCCAGTTTTATGTTCTGCTCACCGAAAGCTGTTTTGATCACAATCTCTCCCCCCTCATAGGTCTCTTTATCATTTAAAAAAACAGTAGTAGAAACATCTGAACGATAGCGACCCGTCATAGGACCCATAATAGGATCATCAACATGATAGCCATACTCCATGCCTTTGCTATAACGAGCATAAAACGCAGTAGCAACCTTTAGAGGAAATACACTAGCCTGATACTCAGGATGCTGAATTAATGATGACATGACCATTTGATTAAGCTGGTCATGCAGTGGGCTTTGTAATGAAAGCTCGGTATTATTTTTTACTTTATCCGCTTCTTTCCCTGCTGATAACTTCCCATCGACAAAATCTGCATTTTTTAATAAAATTTGAATGACCTTAAGCTGGTTATCACTTAATACGTTTTTTATTGTTAATAACATAACAAATAAGAGTCCCTTAATTTATATGGTTTTTTTCAGAGCCATTTTCTAGTAGTCTTTCATCCTCGCAAGAAAAGGACACACCAATGATACTTAAAATATTTGTAGATGAACATGAGCAAGAGATCAATGTACCTAATGAAATGATCACTGACGCCAAAGATTACTTCGATATGCTCGATAAAGATATGGATCAGGGCTATCAAATGAGTCGTGATTGGGTTGAGAATCCTGATCTTCTACAACGCTGTCAAATAGTATCAGAACGTATTCTCACTGCACTTGAAACAGACAATAAAGAAACAGGCACACTAATGGCCGCTTATATTTTATCAAGAGTCCCTAGCGCATATGCTATGCACCTAAATCTGGAAGGTGACATGACAATGTATGATCTAGAAACTCGCTAACGAAAGTTAATCCAGGTTGTAGCAATATACTTCACACCTTTGGTTACCGTGCCAGCCCGGTGTTGATGCGTCCAAAAGGGAGGAAAAAGTACTAGTTTACCTTTTTCAGGAGTAACACTAACCTGTTGGTGTAAAAAATCAGTCTCACCACCCTCCTCTACATCATTCAAATACCATATGGCTACTAACTGACGTGGCGCTAAAATCTCATTATCACTATCCACATGCCAGTGATAATACTCACCTTCTTGATAGCGCTGCAAGTTGTAGCCCATATCTTTAAAACGGCTCATATCACCAAAGTAAGGATAGCTACTTTTAAAATCCTTCAGGGCCATTGCTAATGAACGAAACAAATTATTATCGACATCCTTCCAGTGCTCTTTACCACTTATAATAATGTCTGTAGTTTTTTTAAGACTTGTATTGCTCCCTTGTTCTGAACCTACTCTGCCTGCATATTGGTCTGTCTGATTAGCTTCAAACCGACTTACCATATCATCACACAAAACATCAGGAAGTGCTTGTTTTTGCTCAAATATAAAGCTACGTGGTTGAACTTCTTTTAATTTAATCATAATGTACGGTCTTTAATTAAGTCTTCAATCAACGATGCGTCGTTTGAGTCTTTATAGTGTTTGTTTATATCAACTGCTAGTCTATTCCAATGTAACTGGGCATTAGCCAAATATTTATCTAGCTGGCTAAAATCTTTTGTTTCATGCCAGTATTCATAGGCACTTACCAAGCTAGGCGCGAGGTATTTGCGCATCGCTGTCATATTACCAAAATAGAAATGAATTGAGGCCTTATTTCTATTTTTCAATAACAAAGGAAGTGTACTTATTGAATCTGCGAAGTGATCTCTCACTGCTCTCAACATTATTTCTGCCTGAGTTCTAACTTTTATGCTGGCTAATTCTGCGGTCATTCTATTCCAACTCTCACCAAGAGTCTGACCAGCTTTCACCTCCCCAATCTCATGTTGAATTACATATTCAATTTCTGCTTCTGCCATTTGATTAAGTGCTACTTCAGGATTCAGATCAAAATCATAAAAACTCATTGCTCGTGTGAGTGGATTATCTAAACCTGCAACAAACGCATCATCTAGTATTTCCCAAATCACACGGCGTAGCGATTCTCGGCGGATAAAAATATGAGTTCCTTGTGCCATTGCAGGTGGTGCGGCCATGTCTCGTGCGTATTCTTTACCGGATATAAATACCGTATATTCATCATGCTCTATCGTTTCGTCAAGCTCCGCAATAAAAAAATGTGGGCGACAACGTAGACCTAAACCTGCGTTATATACTAATTTTTCTTTATCCAGAAAAGTATTAATCAAATCATTATCAAAAGGTTCATAACTTTCACTGTCAATTTGTAGTGACTGATATTCTTGCTCTTCAAGATCATCCCAAACACCTTCTCGTGCCGTAAGCCAATCACCAACAGCATCAGTTGTTAATGTGGTTTTAAAATCAATGCCATGCTCCCAACGAAACATTTCACGCATTTTTAGTAAATAAACACAGAGTGTATAATCTCCTGCATGACGGGCATCGGCGATGTGGCAATTGTATTGGACCGTTTTTATGATTTGTTGCAGTGCTTTTTTCATATTTTGATTATACCTAATTAAGAAGAGCTTGATTAAATTCAATTGTTTTAAGCTTGCTTTATTAATTGGACTTGATCAGGTTTTCCTTTAGTAATGTTATTCGCATTTGACTCTATCTTCACTATAATCGCGTTACTGGAAATTAGGATAAAACTCATGCGAATTCGTATTAAAACAAAATGGAGCAAGGAAGAGCGCGAGGTATCAGTAGAAGATGCCGTCAGTGTACTTGCCTTTAATAGTTGGAAAATTGGCATGCAAACTTTACTAGAAATTGAAAATGAAAACTTCCAAATTGAAACCCAGGTACAACGCATTGAAGTTATGGAAGAGATCATGGCTTTTATGGTGCAAGCGCTAGACCGCATTGTGCATGAAACATTGAGTGATGAAGATCGCGGTACATTAATCAGTATGTATGCAAAAAAAGTGTCTGATCATGTGCAAGATAATGCCCGAGACTTTAGCGGTGCAGGAGACTACCGTACCCCATTTATTGCTAAACTCAATAAACGCTTTGAAGGTTACTCAGAGACTAAATGGAATGATGAACGCGATGAACCAGGGTTTTCCATGGGTCGCGAATTTGGAACCAATATTTCTGATGTGCTTGGCCCTAAAGATCGTAAATGGGCACTGGACTATATACAACAAGTCCTAATGCCTGAGTTTTACAGCTTATTTAAAAAAACCATTAAGTCTGTTGGTTTAGTGGATGAAGAGATTAAAGGCATTGATGGTAGTGACAAGTTGGACTCTCGCCATGTAATGCTACGTGATAAACCTGAATAAGCCACGAATACACACAGGGCTATAAGTATATCCCTAATAAGGTTTTTTGCTTATTAGGCTAGCTTGCTATATTTTCCCTCCCTCTTTTACAAAACTTGAAATATTAAGATGACAGAAACAAACAGAACAGACAATGAAGAAGTAGAATTCTCAAGTGGCGTAGCCGCATTTGAAGCAAAACATTTTTCACGCGCGATGCAACTCCTATCACCTTTTGCTAATGATGGCGATGCACATGCCCAGCATATGTTAGCGATTATGTATCAAAATGGCCTAGGTACAGTTGAAAACCCTGAACAAGCCGTAATAATGATGACAAATTCAGCTGAACAAGGCTATCCGATTGCGCAACATGGCTTAGGCTTCATGTATATGCAAGGTGAATGCGTTGAAAAAAATTCAGCTAAAGCTATTGAATGGTTTGAAAAAGCTGCTGAGCAAGGTCTGCAGGGATCACTAACAACGCTTGCAATGATGTATGAACAAGGTGAAGGCGTTGAAAAAGATCCTATAAAAGCTAAAGAATTATACAAAGCTGCTGGCTTTGATGACCTAGGATAGAAGCATAATGGATGAGAGTATTCTTTATGTCGTTGTAAACGATGAGCCCATATTAGAGTTTGATCGCAAGAAACCGGTACCTGGTCATCAACGCCAGTACCTCGACAATATGGATGCACACATGGACCAAGGTATACACTTAGGCGCTGATTTTATTGAAGATCCAAATGCTTTACAACGATCCCAGTTTGTCGCTAACTCATTAGTAAATATGCTATTTAAAGAACAGTATTCGACTGCTATAGCCATGTGTACATATCTAGCTAAACGTTTGCCTGATTTACAACAAATACAGTGTAAAGGTGATATTACAGAACCAACAACCGATAAATTAGCCGACGAAGACAAAAATGGAGGTCTTTCGATTGAATTTGTATTTGATAGAAGTTATGAAAAGGCTCAACAAGAACAAACGATCCAATTTCATAAGCCTGATACAAATATCCACTGACTTATCAGGTCAATATCAAATGCTCACCTAATAACAGTGAAATTAACCGAATAAAGTTATATTTTTATTAGCCACCCCCCCCCTCTTTTTCGCTGTTTTGTATGGAAAAAAGAGGGAGTAAGTTTTACAAATAGTGGTTAAATTAATTACTCTGTAACAATATATCTTCTGAAAACCCTTGATTTTCAAGTATTCTACGCAAACGACGTAATGCTTCCATTTGTATTTGCCTTACGCGCTCTCTAGTCAATCCTAGCTCTTCACCAACCTGTGCTAAAGTTGAATTATCATGACCATGTAGACCAAAACGCCTAACAATGACTTCTTGTTGTTTTGGGTCTAGCTGATGCAACCAACTTTCTACGGAGTCATGTACTGCTGCATCATTGATAGCCTCATCTGGTTCTAACTCACTTTCTTCAGACACGAAATTGACTAATGGACTATTACCTTCTTTGCCGATAGTGATATCTAATGAGCTAACTCTTTCACCATAATTCAATAACTTCTGTAACTTTTCTAATGGCTTATCTAAAGCAAGTGCAACTTCAGCTATTGTTGGTTCTTCACCATATAGTTGAGTCAGTTCACGTGCTTTGCGGTAATACTGATTAATTTCTTTATTGATATGGATAGGTAGGCGGATGGTACGAGATTGATTCATTAAAGCACGTTCAATGTTTTGACGAATCCACCAAGTTGCATACGTTGAAAAACGAAAACCACGTTCTGGGTCAAATTTTTCTACCGCATGTATCAAGCCAAGATTTCCTTCTTCTATCAGGTCAGGTAGTGCTAGACCTCTATTCATATAACGTCGTGATATTTTAACCACTAGGCGAAGATTACAAACAATCATCTTTTGTCGCCCTACTTCATCACCTTCACGCGCTAAGCGTCCATACTTTACTTCTTCTTCAGGTGTTAAAAGAGGTGAAAATTCAATTTCCTTTAGATAGAGTTGAATAGCATCTAACTCTTTACGAGGAACTTTTCCTTTTTTAATAGAAGTTAATGGCGAGCTATCCTTTTTACTAGATGTTGTCGTTGTCACTGAAGTTACTTTAGTAGTATCAGCAGATTGTATTCTTGAAATGTTCTTATCTAAAGAACTTACGGGGGTAATTTGTAGCGGCATAGATCACTCTCCAATAGTGTCTACAATAACAACTATGAGTAAAGTGCTTCTTTTATACTGGGTTGGTATAAAAGCTGGGGGTCACTTTTAACATCCTTGTTATTTGATAGTATATCCAAAATAAGCAGTACCTATAATACTTAAGAGATACTGAATATTTGGTGCTTTTTATTTGCTATGCTATTAATTTTCTTAAATTATTAAAGAATTATAATGCACGCTTATACCCCGACAGTACCATAATCAATTAGCTTATTTCCACCCCTTTGGGCATATATTTCATTATTAATTATGTGTTTATTAATATAAATACATAATTAATAACTATGACTATTGATGACCAATAAAACAGACTAATACCAAATTGAAAATTAAATACATTCTTAACGTAACGAGTGTTAGCATTCTGCCATGAAATATACTCTCTCATTTATTACTATTTTTACCTATATACTTATCACTCTTCCAGCTTATTCCTTTCCTCGTAATGATTTAAAGCCTGGAGGTATTGCGATTATCACTGTTGCTCCATCGAATTTGCTAAAACCAAGTGTTACTTATCAAAAAAAATCTGTAGCTGTTATTAAAGGCAATCAAAATTGGTTAGCTGTGGTTGGAATACCACTAAATGCAAAAATTGGTCAACAGAGTATGACAATCACCCTAGCATCCAAAAAAAGAACAACTAAAACATTTAGCATTAAAGACTATCCATATCGTACTCAGCGATTAACCATTAAAAATAAGAACAAAGTTAACCCCAATAAAACATCTAGCAAAAGAATTGAACGTGAGTTTTTCTTTAAAAAGAAACTACGAAACACTTTTACTAGCAATACACCTCATTTTAATTTTATTCTCCCTACCGTAGGTAGAGACAGCGGACGATTTGGAATGAGGCGTATTTTTAATAAACAAAAACGTAATCCACATAGCGGTATGGATATTGCAGCTCCTCTAGGAAGGTCGGTCAAAGCTACTGAAGCGGGGAGGGTACTATTTACTGGGAATTTATTTTTTACTGGTAACGTTGTTTATATAGATCATGGGAATGGCCTACTCAGCTTGTATGCACATCTAAGTAAAATAATTGTAAAAAAAGGTCAAAAAGTAAACCGTGGACAAATTATAGGTAAAGTTGGAAAAACAGGTCGAGTAACAGGGACACATTTACACTGGTCAGTTTATTTAAACGGAAATGCAGTTGACCCTCGCTTATTTTTACCTATAAAAAATAGAGACAAGAAAAAACAATGATAGAAAGAACAAAAATGATTATTTGTTAAGTTATTGTATTTATTAACAAATAAGATTTTATCAGCATTTATTTGACAGTTAGATAGATCGTTCAGCTTCGATTCAGGCTAGTCACCGTAATATACACACAACTTCAGCAAGAAAGTCACTTTTCAAAGGGGTTTGTGGTGTGACTTTTGTTGGATGAGATACTCTAAACAAATAAAAATAATAAAAAGTCGTCTACATTTATGACTTAATATAGAATCTTATTGAACCGCTGATATGGTCAACGTACCATAAAATCAACAAACTATTGGGGAGTTGATTTACTGGGCTAACACGATGACACGTTATCATTATTACGGGGGTATTAATGGTGACAAAAAAAAACGAGCCATTTGGCTCGTTTTTTTTTGCCTTCTAGAAATGCCCTAGGCATTAAGAAGGTATATCGCTACACCTTCCGAAGGAAGTATCGATATTGTTGAAAACAAAGGATATTTAAAATACATAACTGGTTTGTTAACAGACAAACAACAGATTAAAAACAAATTAATAAGTACAAACCCGCGCCCTTCGACTTCGCTCAGAGAGCTAGTAGCTACCTTTCACGCCTTGGTGGGATTTTCATAGGAGACTTTTTAACCCCGTGTTCAACCGCCATAACAGCCGCCGTTATACGAGAACTAATATTTAGCTTACGTAAGATTGCCTTCACATGTAATTTAACCGTACCATCTGATATACCTAAATTTCTTGCAATAACTTTGTTACTTTGCCCTTCGGCTAACAACGTTAAAATCTCGAATTCACGTGGTGTTAAAATAGCAAAGGGATCTTCTTTCTCAACTTTAGGTTGGCTTTCAGCTTGAACAGCACTAGCTAGAACAGTTGCTAAATCAGGTGCAACAATTGTCTTGCCAGAAATAATATCTTGAAGTGCTACAACTAATTCATCCGGCTCCATATCTTTTAGTAAGTAACCTTGTGCACCATTGCGTAAAGCCCCCACTAAATCACTTTCATCACTACTAGTGGTAAGCATAGCAACAGGTAAATCTGGCTTTATTAATTTCAGCTTTTTTAAAACACTAATTCCGTCCATTTCTGGCATACGCATATCAAGCAGAATAATATCTAAGAATTCTTCATCTGCCGCTACTTTTAAGCCTTCTGAGCCACTACCTACGGCCGCTACTACTTGAATTTTTCGACGAGTTAATAGATCGCACAATCCTGCACGAAATAAAGTATGATCGTCTATCAGTAATATTTTCATCGTTAATTTATACACTCATTTTATTGTGTGAGTTAATGTGACCTTACTCTCATTGTTGACGGGGAGAACATCAAAGCTTAGCTGTACTAATGTACCCTCTCCTTCATCACTTTCAAATAAAATTTCACCATTAATACGTTCTGCTCGTTCTGTCATAATGGAAAGCCCTATATGCTCACCCGTTTTACTATTAGGTTCTGAGCGTTGTGATAAGCCTACACCATCATCTTCTACCAATATACTGCAATGTCCATCAGCCGTACTGCTCATTAAAATACGAACACTTTCAGCTTGCGCATGCTTTTTAATATTGGCTAATGCTTCTTGCACAATCCGCACCACTTCTATTTCAATTTCGCGTGAAAGATTATCCAAATCCCAATTATGATAAAAGAAAACATCTAGGTCTGTATCTTGACGGAATCGCTCTGTAACCTTCTCTACCGAGCGTACCACACCTTTTCCATCTATAGGGGCTCTAAAGTCAGTAATTAAACTTCTAAGCTCTGCGTAAGCTACATCAATAGTATTTTCCAGACCTTCCAACTCATGCCAAATAACCTCTTCATTGCCTTGATTCATGGAATCATCAAACAAACGAACTTTAAATCGTAAACTCGCTAAAGTTTGCGCTAAAGAGTCATGTAATTCGTGAGCCATGCGCGTACGCTCTTCAATAATTGATAAGGTACGGGCATCCTCTTCAACTACTGATTGTTCAATCGCCATACCAAGATGCTGACCAATACTCACCAATAGTTCATGCTCACCATCTAAAAAATCAGTTTCCTTTCTATGTACAAAAAGATTATAGACACCTAGTGTTTTACCGCGGTACTGTAGTGGTATTGCCAGCATTTCAATATCGTCTTCATTTTCAAAGAATTGATCATCAATTTTCATGCCACACTGCCTAACGTCAGTGTTTACCATTACTTTTGCATCCGTTAACGCTTTTCCACAAAGACAGTTTGGTGCTGGTAGCAACTCTTCTTTTTTAACGACTTCATCACTTAAACCTATACTTGCTACTAATCGCATTTGATCATTTTTATCTAATAAACGAACTGTTGCAGCTTCAGCATTTACAACATTTGTAAGTGTTTCTAAAAAACGCTGTAATAATTCATCAAGATTATGTGATTTATTAATACAAGCAGCTACATCATAGAGCACACTTAGGTAATACTTTTTTTGTTCAATGTAACGTTCTTGGCGCTCTAAACGTTGTTGCTGTGAATGTGATAAGGACTCATAGTCTTCAGCAATGGCATTGATATGATTGCGAATCCCTTTTGATGGACAACTCTCTGTACGAATTGGCATTCGAGACTTAAAATCACCTTTTAGTAATTGATTTACCGTGGATGATAAATCATTACTAAATTGATTAAATTGTCGCCACATCCAGTTCAATAATAAAAAACTACCGACACCTGCAAAGATCCATAAACCTGTCATAACAGGCGCTAACCATTTAGGCACTTCATCGTTATTAACCGCCCAGAAATATGTAGCGCCAATTGCAATAAACACAAACGATAAAAAAACAAAAAATAAGCGTGCAAATAATGGGAGCTCAATTAACGGAGCTTGCTTACTACTATCCTTTTCTGTGTGAATATCATTACTTCCTATATGCTCTATAGGTTTATCACTGACACTATGAATATCCACTTCTTGAGATAAAGGCTGTACTTCATTTGTAACTTTAATCGGAATATCGGTCAGTGTATTTAATGACATTATAGAGGCTAAACCTTAATCCGCTGGTGGTTTGTAGTTAGGGTCATTTGGGTTTAAAAATACAATTTCATGCTTTCCTTCAATCTCAACATAGTCCATCGTCATACCCCCTACTAAAGGTAAAGTCGAAACATCCACCACAAACTGAATATTCTTTTCTTCAAATGATGTATCACCATCACGAGAATTATCATCAAAGCCCATATTATAATGAAATGAGCCGTCTTGGTTGACTGTAATAGCCACACGTAAAGGTAGAATATCTCCACCCATTTGCTCTATTGAAATTGCGATCTGTTTTGCTGCTGCATCTGAAACTTTTATCATGTTTATCCTTTCTCTCTTTCTAACTTTAATATTTAGTATCAAAACCGTTATTGATGTCTTTTACAAAGGTGATAAACCGACTTGCCCATCGAAAACTTTCGGTATCACGCATATGCGAGTAGTTTGCTAAAAGGTTTTTATAAACCCAACCATCGTGTTTTCCTGTAATCCCAAAGCCACGATGAACTTTATAAGCAAAACTTCCTTTTGATTGCATAGCTGCAATATCGCTAACACTAGAATAATGAAATTCATGCGCATTGATTATTTGCTTTTCTTCAGCGTCTAAATCTTTAGTTTTAGACCAAGGCATCGCCTCGGTTTCCTCAAGCTTAACGTATCCACGACCTTGGGGTTTATCATGCATTTGGGTAGCTGTAGGGATAATACCAACCATCGGAGCAGATTGCCCATTCCAGTGTAAAGATTGTGACAAATACATTAAGCCACCACATTCAGCATAGGTTGGTAAACCTAATTCTATCGCATCATTGATACTTTTTCGCATGGATTTGTTATCAGCTAACTCCTTCATATGTGTTTCAGGAAAGCCACCGCCGATAAACAAGGCATCTAAATCATCAGGCAACTTCTCATCATCGATAGCGCTAAATGAAATCAACTCTGCACCTGCTTTTTCTAGAGCTAATTTATCACCAGCATAGTAGAAACCAAAAGCAGAATCTTCACAAATTCCAAGACGTATTTTATTTTTCAACAATGATTTCGAAGGTAATTTTACCTCCCCCCCTAAATCAGTTTTCAGAGGCATCGGCACCCTGCTTTCTATACTTATACTCAGTGCAGATTGTGAAATTTCAAGGATACGATCAATATCAATAGAATCAGACACAATCGAGGCAATCTGAGCTATTTTATCTGCTGCACCCTTACCTTCATTGCTTGGCTTTAAGCCGAGGTGACGTTCATCAACTGCCAATAGCGGGTTACGTTTAACCACGCCTAAGACGGGAATATCAGTATATTCTTCGGTGACTGCACGTAACTTATCTTCGTGTCGCCCACCTACCGATAAATTATAAATAACACCTGCAATATTCACATCCGGATCAAACTGTTGATAGCCGATTAACAATGGCGCAACACCACGCGTAACACCTTGTGAATTAATCACTAAGATAACAGGGGATTTTGTCAGCGTTGCCACTGCCGCATTACTATCTGAACCATCTAAAGCAACACCATCGTATAAACCTAAGTTACCTTCGATAATATTGATATCAGCATCTTGTCCGTAACGTGCAAAATCACGCACAATCTCATCGCTAGACATGGTATTAAAATCAAGATTATGACAAGGTCGTCCACTCGCCTGTGTTAGCCATAAGGGGTCAATATAATCAGGCCCTTTTTTAAATGCCTGTGCCTTCAAAGAGCGCTGATTAAGCGCAGCGCATAAACCAATCGATAAAGTCGTCTTACCCGATGACTTATGTGCGGCTGAAATATAAATGCGAGGGAGTTTTAATGTTTGATAAGGCATATTTTCTTGATTTTAAGTAATATCTGTAAAATACCAGACTATTAGATCATGTATTTAATATGCCACCCCCCCTGTTTTTCGATGATTTGTGTAAATTATTAGCAAAAACTCATACAAATCATCGAAAAACAGGGGGGGTGGGTTAATAAATTAGCTTAATTTAGGGCTTTTCCTTCAAATTTAAGTCCTGTCCAGCCTGTTTTCATGAAGTTTCTGATGTTTTGGTGATTATCAGCATCAAGGTTTTTCAAAACATCATCACGGTAGTAAATTCCAAAGCACGCTAAGGTCTGTTCTTCGGTCAAACCTTGTAATTGAGCGAATGAAAACAACTTACACGAGCCTGAATTCTCTCCTGCCGCATTAAGCAGATCACCATTACTAAAAGCAGTTTCAGTGAAGGTGTAATTCTCATCTATAACGTTCATTAACTCATTAAAATCTAATAATTCGGGGGTGGTTTGTAGTTTTGCTAAGTAGTTTTCTATTGTCATATGGTTTTTTGATCGCTTTCTAATGTAGATAAAAATAAAGTTAAAAATAAGATTGTTGAAGTATAACAACTTCCGCATAATCGCTCGCCTTAAATAATTAAAATCTTGGGGGCAACAAACCATGTGGTTTAAAAATCTATACTTATTCAAGTTCGAAAAAGACTTCACACTCAATGCAGAAGAACTACA
>JALSLX010000041.1 GCA_026988095.1 Thiotrichaceae bacterium | reverse complement strand
CTTAAAAATGTAAGCATTAAGGTCAAAATAGAACAAATTTAGCGATTGATCCGATATTTTTTAAAAATATGGCTCAATTATCAGAGTAACTTGGGAAATGAAACTTCATGCAAAGGTCTCTATATGTGGATTTGGGCATTGTAATAAACTTGCAAAACATACTATTTTCCTGTATTTATGCGCAGTGTTTTTATTATAATTTCATTACTTCAAAGAGATAGGGCTAAATATTGTCTTCCCAAACAAATAAGCATATTCATTACAGCGATAATGATTGGAATCATATTGTCACAAGTTTCAATCTTAACAAAACGATTGAGATTGTCTTGTACGAACAAACAAAATTACCAAGTTCTGCAGGGTCATCAATCACACAGAATATATCACCCTGGATACTCAGAAGCCTTACCTTAATTGGATTAGCCGCACTCATTGGAAATATCCCAGTTCAATCTCATTTAACAGCTTCAACTGACATTAACATTCCGTCTTTTGAAATTAGACCAGACGCTGAATCCATTGCAAGCACTACTCTTCAACTACTCTCATCTAAAAAAGAAAATAATAATCAATATTCTGAAATAGAAAGTACTATTTTTGGTTCACGTGAATTAGCTTTACCTGAACGTGCTATCGAATCCTATATTGGCCATGTTGATAAAGACAATAGTAGTAAATGGACAACATATCATGTTAAGTCATACGATAATTTGACAAATATATTTCACAAACTTGGACACCAAAGCTCCCTAAAGACCTTGCAACAAAACAAAGCATTAAAGAAAGTACTTGCCTCTCTCAAAAAAGGAAGCATTATTCGCGCCAGTTCAAACAAAGGAAAGCTATCAGAGTTAGTATTTACGCACGATAAGAAAAATAGCTATGTAATCTCTCTCAATAATAATGACAAGTACACTGGCAAATGGGAGAAAAATATTTTTGAAATTCGTCAATCTCGCGCCAGCTTCACCATAAAAAACGGATTATTCTTTGACGGGAAAAAAGCAGGCATCGCAAATCACATCATTAAACAAGTTGTTAAAGTATTCGACTGGGATATAGATTTTTCACATGATGTTCGCGTAGGCGATGAAGTAACAGCTGTTTTCGAAGAAATTTATCATGATGGTGACAAGGTTGGGAACCAATATCTATTAGCCGCAGAATTCGTCAATAAAGGTAGAGAGCTTAAAGCCATTCGTTATACAAACAAAGATGGTAAATCTGACTATTTCACCCCTCAAGGTCGTGAAATGAAGAAAGCATTCATTCGTACACCGATATCTCACGCACGCGTTTCTTCTCATTTTAATCCGGGACGTTTTCACCCTGTACTACATAAAATAAAAGCACATAAGGGAACAGACTTTGCAGCAAGAACTGGCACTCCTATAATGGCAACAGGCAATGGCATCATTAAGTCAATTGGACGTAAAGGCGGGTTTGGTCGAGCCATCGTGATCAAACACAGAGAAGGCTATACAACTCTTTATGCTCATATGTCACGATTTAATAAGAAATTAAGGGCTGGCAGTAAAGTTTATCAAGGCGAGGTTATTGGATATGTAGGCTCATCAGGGCTAACAAGCGGCCCTCATTTACACTATGAATTAAAACTAGCGGGGAAGGCAATCGATCCTATGAGAGCCTCTTTACCAAATAGCATGTCCCTTACAGCTAAAGAGCTTCAAGATTTTCGTAATAGCGCAATAAACTTAGTTTTACAATTAAACGTATTACACCGTTTCGTAAAAGCTAAAATCGAGATTAACAGCGCTATTGGTGGTTAGTAGTTAGCTAGATATCACTATTTAGCTAAAACACCTGTATGACCAAAAAATTATCACTCTACATAGGTCTCATGTCTGGTACTAGCCTTGATGGTGTAGACGCGGTTTTGGTCGATTTTACTCAAAACACCCCAAAGCTAATAACCAGTCATTCACACTCAATACCAAAAGATCTCCAAAATAAGTTACTCACGATTACCCAGCCTGATTGGACTGGCAGTATTATTGAGATTGGGACTCTTCATCAACAACTTGGCAAACTTTTTTCTTATGCCTCTCAATCACTTATAAAAAAATCTGGAATAAACTTACGTGACATCCACGCTATAGGGAGTCACGGACAGACAATTTGGCATCAACCTAACGGCGAGCTTCCATTTAGTCTACAACTTGGTGATGCAAATTTGATATCTGAAAATACCGGCATTACAACTGTTGCAGACTTTCGCAGCAGAGATATGTCGGCTGGAGGACAAGGCGCACCGCTTGTACCTGCCTTTCATCATGCAATATTATCTCACCCTAAGAAGAATCGAATTATTTTGAATATTGGCGGTATAGCCAATATTAGCCACTTACCATCAAAAATTAGTAGTCGGACTGTAATGGGGTTTGATACAGGGCCTGGTAATGGGCTCATAGATGCTTGGATTCATCACCATAAAGGTGCAAGCTTTGATAAAAACGGCGACTGGGCAAGGTCAGGAAGAATTATAAGCGACCTTCTAAACAAGCTACTTGAAACACCATACTTTTCATTGACCGCACCTAAAAGCACTGGTAAAGAATTTTTCAACTTAGCCTGGCTAAAAAAAACCCTAAAAGATGATTTAAACAATAACAAACCAGAAGACATTCAAGCCACTTTAACAGAGCTCACAGCCAAAACTGTAGCAGACAAAATTGATGACTCTTGTGATGAGTTATTTATTTGTGGCGGCGGCATTCATAATCAATTTTTAATCGAACGACTACAATTTCATATCCCGCATATACCCATAAAGTCTAGCCAGATATTAGGCATCCCCCCTGATTGGATGGAAGCCATTGCCTTTGCATGGCTAGCGAAACAAACCATAGAAGGAAAACCGGGTAACTTACCATCAGCAACTGGTGCTAAAGGCTCACGAATATTAGGTGCTATTTATCCCGCCTAATATTTAACTAGGCTGCTTGAACTGGTATTGCATTAGACAGTCGCTCAATTCTATTATTTTCATCAGCATAAACGAGTACGGGTTTAAATTTTTCTACTTCTTTTTCAGACATTTCTGCATAAGTACAAATAATCATTTTATCACCCGGACTCGCTTTATGTGCCGCGGCACCATTAACTGAAATAACGCCAGAACCTGCCTCCGCAACAATAGAGTAAGTAACAAAGCGCTCACCATTCGTGACGTTATAAATATGTAATTGCTCATACTCTCGAATACCCGCAGATTTTAACAAATCAAGATCAATTGCGCATGAACCTTCATAATCTAACTCGGCGTGTGTCACTGTTACACGATGTAATTTTGACTTTAACAAAGTAATATTCATCCATCCTCTCCTTTAGGTAAACCTATATTTACTGTTAAGTTATCAATTAAACGGGCCTTCCCTAACCATGCTGACCCTAGAACTACCAAATCTTTATCCTCTGCGGATGCTACAGATAAGTCTTCAGCATTTCGCACTTCAATATAATCTGCCTTAAAACCTTGTTGATTTAGGTAGTTAATTGATGTTGACTGTAAACTCAAGAAATCCTTATTACCTTCCAAAATAGCATATTTGATTTTTTGTAATTCAGCATGGAATTTAGGAGCTATATCATTTCTCTGCTTTGTATTTAGATAATTATTACGCGAACTCATTGCCAATCCACTAGACTCACGTGCAGTAGGCGCTCCTATAATTTCTATTCCAAAATCTAAATCAGCCTCCATACGCTTAACCAACATAAGCTGCTGGAAATCTTTTTCACCAAAAACTGAATAATCAGGCTGAACAAGATTAAATAGTTTTGCCACTATTGTTGCTACACCTGAAAAATGACCAGGACGAGAATCGCCCTCCAGAATATCACTAATACCATCTACCTCGACACGAGCTGCGCTACCCACAGGATACATATCTTCAGCACTTGGGAGAAAAACAAGATCAACACCTTCTTCTTTCAACAACACTAGATCTTTATCCGTGGTACGTGGATAGTCAGCCAAATCAGCCGCCTTATCAAACTGCGTTGGATTCACAAAAATAGAAACGACGATCCGATCAGCAACATCTTGAGCCTTACGCACTAAAGATAAGTGCCCATCGTGCAAATTCCCTAATGTTGGAACAAAAGCCGTTGTTTCCGCATTTGAACGATAGCCTCGCATAACCACACGGAGTGCATCTTTATCATTAGCTAGAATCATCTGTAAACCTCATAAAAAAGAGCTCTTTAGCCAATAAAAGCTTCGAAAAATAAGGTTTTCAGTGTTTTTTAATACCCACCCCCCCTGTTTTTCGATGATTTGTATTTTATACGCCATCAAAAAAAGCATTGTTCATCTGTTGGAAAGCTTCCGTCTCGAACTGCATGCACATAGGCGGCTATTGCTTCTGGAATATTTAGCCCCTTTTCTAGAAAATTTGCGGTAAATTTAGGAGCTAGCGAAGAAATCCCAATCATATCCTGCAAAACAAGTACCTGACCATCACAAACACGCCCTGCCCCTATTCCAATTGTGGGTATTTCTAGTTCCTTCGTTATTTTTTGAGCAAGATCAACAGGAACACATTCTAAAACAACCGCATCTGCCCCTGCATCTTGTAGCGCTAAAGCATCAGTAAGCATCTGTTTTGCTACAGTATCATCGCGACCTTGAACCCGATAACCTCCAAGCTTATGCACTGTTTGCGGGGTTAACCCTAAATGTGCACACACAGGCACACCATGTCGTGTCATGTGTCTGACCGTATCTAACTGTGCCTCGCCACCTTCTAGCTTTACTATATGCGCCTGACCTTCTTGCATTAGTCTCGCTGCATTAGTGATTGCTTGATTAGGATTGGTATAACTCATAAAAGGTAAATCCGCCATAATCATGGCGCGCTTACATTGTGGAGCAACTGATTTTGCATGATAGATAATATCATCAACGGTAACAGGTACTGTAGAGTCATGGCCCTGCATAACCATACCTAGAGAGTCACCCACAAGAATTACATCAACTTGTTGCTCATCAATAATACGTGCAAAGCTAGCGTCGTAAGCTGTGAGTGAAACAATCTTTTCATCAGCTTGTTTCATTTCTCGCAGTGTTTTTACAGTGATACGTTTAATCATTGATTCTGCACTCTTTAATTTCACTTTTCGCCTCTGTAGAAAGCATAGCAATACAATCATTAAGTGTGGCTTTCTCCGTGATTTTCAAGTCTTGGAGACCCTGTTTATGCACAAGGTCACGCAAAGGATACAGTACAAAAGCACGCTGACATATTCGAGGATGCGGTACTGTTAGTCTCTTGGTAGATATATTCTCATCACCATAAAAAAGCAAATCTAGATCCAAAGTTCTAGCTCCCCAACGCTCTACACCTTCTCTAATGCGTCCATTTTTATTTTCTATTTCTTGAAGCTCATCAAGCAGAGCTTCAGGTGCTAAAGTTGTTTTAAACACAACTACAGAATTAATATAATCAGGCTGATTTTTTGGGCCATGGGGTTTGCTTTGATAAGGAAGAGACGTATTAATAAAAGCAATTTCAGAATGATCTACCAATGCCTTTACACCATCAGCAATATGATTTTCAGGGACTCCTAAATTACTCCCAAGAGCAACATAGCAAACAACAGAGTTTAGTTGTCGATTCATTTAATTACGTTTATTACGCCTACCAGTTCGGTTACCCCTACCTTTTTTTGAAATATTACTAAAGGCTTTGCACATAGCATCTTTTTCTTGATCATCAACTTCTTGAATAAGCGTCCACCATTCGCAATCATCCGAAATGATTTCACCCGATTTTGCACGCAAACACATAAAATCATACGCTGCGCGAAAACGTCTATGCTCTAAAAAGCTCAATACACGGCGAGTATTTTTAAACTGAAAACGGCCTTGCATCGTCCAAATTTCACGTGTCATATTACTAAAACGACGAGGTACTGATATACATTTCACCTGTTCGGCAAAAGCATCTGTAGCCGCCAAGTGAACTGATTGTAGTTCAGGGTTTCCTAACTCGCGATACATTTCACTCCCCTCCTTAACTTGCTTCCAAAGCATAACTGCAAACAAAAAGGCTGGTGTAACGGGCTTTCCTGATCGGATTCTTTTGTCGGTATTATTGAGTGCAGCCTGAACAAGTCGTGTATACGAACCATCCCCTTGAGCATCCTCAATTAAGCTTTTTTCGGCTTGAGGAAAAAGATGCTCTAATAAGCGATAAGACCTAAGTAACTCTAAAGTTTTAACAGCCATTCCACCATGGAAAAGTTTCAAAACTTCATCGAATAAACGGGCTGGGGCAATATTGCTCAATAAAGAAGATAATTCATGAATAGGGGCCTCTGAGGCTGGCTCGATAGTTAAATTGAGTTTTGCAGAAAAACGTACCGCTCGAATCATTCTCACAGGATCTTCACGATATCGTACAACAGGATCACCAATCATACGCAGCTGAAGCTTCTTCAGATCATCCATTCCACCTACAAAATCTAACACTTCACCAGTATTTAAATCATAGAATAGGGCATTTATGCTAAAATCACGTCGATAGGCATCTTCAAGTACTGTACCGTAGACATTATCATTGATAATTCTCCCGTGATCACCCACCTGGCCTTTGCCACTATCATCATGTGGAGCTCGAAAAGTTGCCACTTCAAAATATTCACGTCCAAAATGAACATGCGCCAAGCGAAAACGTCGCCCTATAATACGGGTTGAAGGGAGCACGTCTTTGATTTGCTCAGGAGTTGCGCTGGTAGCAATGTCAAAATCTTTTGGGCTATACCCCAGCAATAAGTCGCGAACGCCTCCACCAACGAGATAAGCTTCATAACCTGCCTTGGCTAATGAGGTTAAAATTGAGCGGGCTTTTTTATCTATTTCCCGAGGATTAATACCGTGTTCAGATGACGGTATACGTGTTGCTTGACTCATTAAATGAAGATTGACCTAGATGATTTAACAAAGCGTTCAGCTTAACATAATCATCATTGTTAAATAGGACAGTTTAAACCTCTTCTAGCAGTTTTTTTGCATTAGCTTGCGATTTATCATCCATATTTTTTAAACTCTCTTGAATCACCGCTTGCTGATGGATAATTTCTTTCAGTTCTTGCTTCTTCCTACTCTTGTCACCCTCTAGTTTCTCAATAGTCATTTTTTTGAAGCGTTGCTGATCATCTAATTCTCTCAGCTCTTTTTTATGTCCTTTACTTATATCTAGTTTCTGATTCTCTAGTTTTGCTGATTCAATCTCTAATGCTCTTAGCTCTTTCTTCCTTTTAGCCTGTTCTTGAACTAATTGTTCAAGCTCTTCTTGTTTGCTTTCTCTAACTTTAATTTTATGACCATTCAACTTATTTTGTAATTGCGAATGCTGTGCTAACTCTTGTAATTTAACTTCTTTTTTCTGGTTTGACTCATCAATAATCAACTGTTTTGTTCTCAGTTTTTCTGCCAAAGTTTCTAAATCTTGTTCAATTAATGCTAACTGTTTTTTTAAATTATCGGCTTCATCTTCCCATTTTTTACGTTGCTTTTCTAACTGAATGATACTCTGTTTATCCAAGCTCTGAGCCTTATCAAAATCAGCTAGAATTCTTCTTTCTTTTTCTTCTTCTTCAGCCTTTCTTTGATCAAGCTTTTGGTCAACTAATGTTAACTGCTCTAGCTCATCAGTCTTTTCTACTATCTCCTCTTTTATACGCGTAAGATCTTGCTGCCCTAGATAAATTGCATTAATGTTACTTTCTTCCAGTACGTTATGCTCGCTTAACCGATGTTCAATTTCTTGTTTTTTTAAAGTTTGATATTGTGCCACCTGCTTAACACCTTGAACGGTGAGATACTGCCGATCTTCAAGCTGTTTTAACTCTAGCTCGGTGAGTTGTTGCTCTTGTTTTAACTGAAATAGATCTTGCTCTTTTAACTGCCTGCGTAAACTAACGGGGCTACCTTCAACTGCTTGTGAAGATGGGGTATCAGAAAAATTGACATCTACTCTATCAACAACTTCCACCTTCATTTTATTTATATTACTCTCTTGCGTATATTTCCCTTCTAAAGAATCCTGGATTTTTTCCAGCGTCATCATGATTAAATTGGCATGACTTTCCATTTTTGCACATGAGCGACTCACTGCTTTATGGGATTCCGCATCGTAAACTTGTTCTGCCCCTGTATAGATAGCGTCATATATCTGATGAAACTCAGAATGCAATGATTCAACTTCTAAATATAAAGGACTAGCATTTAATTTTTTACCTTCGATAAGAAGCCATTGACCAAACTCAGACTCTGTATGCGCTATAGGTTGTTGAACTATATGATTAGCCTCCCCTCTCACGAGAGATCTTGTCTGTTCCAACCAAAAGTTATTTGATTTGACTGCTTTTTCAATACCAATACGGATATTTTCTTTGTTATTCATTTTATTTCCAACAACTTATTATTTTAATTTTTAAAACGCCCCCTGATTTTATCGTAAGTTGTATTTTTTTACCAAGAACAATAGATTAGCGGTAGTCAGAGCCTTTATAGTTACAGCATTATGCATCGAGCAAGGCGTTTAATACCCTCTAAGATACTAGCTTCATCAACAGTCACGTAGCTTAAACGAAGTGTATTTTCTTCAATATTATCTCCTACATAAAATGGATTACCCGGCACAAATGCAACTTTTTCTTTTATTGCTTTATCAAATAACGCCATTGCAGAAATCCCAGTGGGCAGTGTTACCCACAAGAACATTCCACCTTCGGACTCTGCTACCTTTGCATCAGCAGGAAAGTACTGTTCAATTGCATCCATCATTACTTGTTTCTGCTGACTATAAAATGCTGTGATTCTTTCTATATGATCATCCAATGCATTATCATTTAAGTACTGAGAAATCACCTGCTGAGAAAAGTAATTGGTATGTAAATCTGCCGCTTGTTTTGCTATAACTAAAGGCTTCATTAACCAATCAGGGGCAACAATCCAACCCAACCTAAAGGAAGGTACTACGACTTTTGAAAATGAACCCAGTAATAATGTTTGTTCAGGCAGTAATTCATAAAAATTAGATTTTTGTTCTCCTGAAAAACGTAATTCACCATAAGGATCATCTTGAAGCAATAGTGTATTTGATTGTGCAATCAGTTCTGCAACGTCTTCCCTATTTTGTTGAGAATACGAAATTCCCGTCGGGTTTTGAAAGTTGGGCACGGTATAAAGCAACTTTGGCTCATAACTGTTTAAAATACTTGATAACTGCCCAACATCTAAGCCATTGTCATCAATTGCAATGGTATGCATTGTTGGTTGATACAATGAAAATGATTGAATTGCGCCAAGATAGCCTGGGTTTTCAATCGCTATTGGGTCGCCTTCATCGAGCAATACCTTTCCTAACAGATCTAAAGCTTGCTGAGATCCATTAGTAATTAGAATGTTTTTCGGCGATATGTCTAAGCCCTGCTTTTCTTTGTAGCGTTGTGAAATCCATGATCTTAACTCGCTATCACCTTCTGAGCTGGAATACTGCAAAGCCTTTTTACCATTAGTTTGTAAAACTTTACTACAGGCAGCTTCTAATCCATCAATAGGAAATAGATCCGCACTGGGTAAACCACCGGCAAATGAAATCACATCGGCCTGAGTCGCTACTTTTAGGATATTACGAATAAATGATTCAGGAACACTCTGAATTCGTTTTGAAAGTAAGTTTTTATTATTAAATCCAAGCTGTGTCATGTCGTGCTATACCTTTTTAATTTTATGGCTAAACGTACTCATTAATAATCCTGTCATTATCAATATACCCGCTATTATCTTTTCTATCCCGATTTGCTCTTTAAAGATTAAAAACGAACCAAGCAATCCAAATATCGGAACTAATAAAGAGATTGGCGCTACTCGTGATACTTGGTATTTATCGACTAATGAATTCCACACCCAATAACCAAAAAGAGTCGTGGGATAAACTTGAAATAAAATTGAAAATATTGCTTTATCATCAATATTTGCCACAAAGTCCAAAAATACATTTTGACCTTGGATGAAATAAGCCAATACAAACAATGGGATTGGTGAAAATAAACTTGACCAAATTATAAAAGAAAAAATTCTTTTAGTACCTGATATTTTAACAATAATTGTCGTTACACTCATTGCCAATGCGCCAAACAAAATCAGTATCAACCCAAATACAGTAACCGAGCCGTCTGTAACACTCGCGATAAAACCCATGCCTATTATCGTAATTATAAAACCTAATATTTTTATTCTATCAAGTTCATCTTTTAATAAAATCACGCCCAGTACAACCGTCATAAATGCACTCATTTGCAAAACCAAAGAAGCCATGCCTGCAGAAACCCCAAAATGAATACCTAGTGAAACCATCCCCCAAAGACCTACACCAAAAATAAGTCCGTAAGCTACAACATACCTCATCGACACATCAGGCTTTTTAATAAAAAATACCAAAGGGAATGCGCATAATAAAAATCGTAATCCGGCTAATGTGAATGGATCTAATGAGCTTAATCTTATTTTTAGGACAGAAAAATTTAAACCCCATATAGCAGTGATTAAAACGGCTAGGCTAAAATCTTTAATATTCATATCACCCCCTCTTTACGGAACTGCCAAAACAGCACAGTTACAAAGATCATCACTTTCAAAAGCTGTCATATAACCAGCTTTTAAATCAGGTATGGGAAATACACGAACAGTAAGGGGCTTATTTAAACGAAAAGCCATTGTGCCCGTGTCACGCATCAACGTTGTAATAGTTCTCACTTTACACAGCTCTTTGTTTTTATACATCGTTTGAAATCCTTAATTATTTGAATACCTCTTTCTCACTTCACGCTCTTTTCAAAAAGCTTTATGCCTATATCTATAAGTATTTAACACTGGCGACATGATAAGCCTCATTAAACAAAAACAATGCAAAGATAAACAATAAACCAAACGCTAAATACGAAAAATTATCTTTGAGCAGTTTTGTGCCGAGCTTCCCAATCGTGCAGTAAACTACGAAGAGTAAACTCGAAATGAGCAACATACTAAAACCAAAGATAAATGCATTAATGAGCATATCGGCACTTAGTTGATTAGCAATAACAGCCCCTGATGGAAACAATAACCAGATTTTAGGAGAGAGAAACATAATCAATGACAAACTTAAAAAGCCCAATTTAAATGCACTGTTTGTCTGCTTACTTTTCAATGTTTTGTAGGCTAAATAACTAATATATAAGCCACCTAAAATATAAAAGAGTAGGTCTACCTGAGAGAAATATTTAGAAACAAGATCAATAAAAATGACACTAACAATTGCCTGACTAAGCTGGATGGTGATATTTACAGGGAAAAACACCTTAAAATAAAACTTAACAATATCAGCAACACTTAGCTTTCTTGTGGCTTCCATTACCGAAATCCAGACAGGCCCCGGAGTAATGTAAAAAATCCCCCAAAATAATATGACTTTATAAAGAACACCAACATCCATAACACTTACTCAATTTATTTTTCACTTGCTAAAAACTATATCCTTATGTCATATTAATATACAGATTCAATTTACTAGAAATAAACCAGTACAGTTAGAAAAAATAACAACTGTACTGAAAAAAGAGACAAATACTGTGTATTTACCCTAAATAGAACTAAAAATACTATTAGATCACATGCCACCCCCCCTCTTTTTCGTTGATTTGTAATTAAATAATGTACAAATCAACGAAAAAGAGGGGGTGGTCATAGAAAACAGCACTTTTAAAGGTGAAATATTGTGACAACACGCTATCAACAAGTTGCAGATCACATCAGTGATCAAATTCACGCCGGTTTACTCAAAGCAGGTGAAAAAACACCCTCTGTACGCCAGTGCGCAAATGAAATGGGGCTTAGTATCTCTACCGTAATTCGTGGCTATGAGTTATTACAAGATCAGATGCTGATTGAGCCACGCCCTCAGTCTGGTTTTTATGTTCGTAACCAATATCAACCCAGCCAACCACCTGAAATTAGTCAACCGTTGGTTCGCCCCTCTGAGGTCAATCTAGATAACCTTGCCGTTACCTTATTACAGCTATCACAAGAGAAAAATATCATTCAGCTAGGCACCGCTCCGCCAAATACTGATGTTGCTTCGGTAAAACACCTTAGTCGAATTATGAGTAAGATTATTCGCGAAGATACCCATGAGCCAAATGGCGTCGCTGACTATGACCCACCACCAGGCAATACAAACTTACGCCGCCAAATTGCTCGTCGTATGATTAATGCTGGCGTAAATGTACACCCTGATGAAATCATCATCACCACAGGTTGCCAAGAGGCAATGACGCTATGCATTCGTGCAGTAACAAAGCCAGGTGATACTGTTTTGGTAGAATCACCCAGTTATTTTGGAACATTAAAAGCTATAGAATCGCTTGGTTTAAAAGCCCTAGAAATTCCAACAGATGCAAAAAATGGAATTAGCCTAGCTGCGCTAGAGCTAGCAATACGAGAATGGAAAGTAACTGCTTGTATTTTAACACCCAATTTTAGCAATCCACTTGGCTATTGCATGAGTGATAAAAATAAACAGAAGCTACGTCATATTCTCAAGAAAAAAGACATCGCCATTATTGAAGATGATATTTACTCAGAGCTCACCTATAGCACCCAACGTCCAAAAGCAATTAAAGCATATGATGAAGATGGCGAAGCCAGTAACGTATTGCTATGTTCATCACTATCAAAATCATTATCGCCAGGTTTACGTATCGGTTGGGCGATTCCAGGTCGCTGGTTAAAACAGGTTACTCATTTAAAAGTGAGTAGCAGTATGGCAGGTGCTACATTGCCAGCACTCACCGCCGCACGATATTTAGAGATGGGCATTTTTGACAGGCATTTACGACAAATGCGTCGGTTTTATAAAGAGCAACGTGATTATTTTTTACATCTAGTCTCTTTACATTTACCTAAAGATATTCGTCATACTCATCCTGAAGGTGGTTATGTGATTTGGTTAGAGTTGAATAAGAAGATTGATAGTATGTTGCTTTATGAACAAGCATTGAAAGAGAATATTTGTATTGCGCCAGGACCGTTGTTTTCAGTAAGTGGACAGTATAAGAATTTTGTGCGGATTAATTATGGCAAGGCTACAAGGAAGCAGCTTGAGAAGGCGATGATTGTTTTGGGACGATTAATTGCTTCTTATTGATTCATTAATACCTGAATCTGTGACTTCAATGCGGATAATAGGGCGTAAAATATTGGTTTAGCACGAGAATTTAAAAAAATTAGCTTCACCCATAGATGAAGCGGATATTTTTTAAACTCGTGATGAATCAATAGCTTGCGTACTGTGCCGTAGTGAAGTCACTGATTCAGGTTATAATAAAGAAATCGTCATTGTGGCGGATGCCGCAATCCATGATAGAGACTGTGCCGTTGCAAACATGGATACCGGCATTCGCCGGCATGACGACACTTTGGAGTTTTTTTAACGCGGAGAGTCGCAAAGGTTTTAAAGACATCAATTATCTCTGCAATCCTCTGCGAAAAACTCTGTGTTAAAAATCAGACTAACAGCTCAGCACTTTCTAGTGGACATATTATCGCCTTATCAACCTTAACATTAGCCGGAAATTCTTGCGCTACAACCCAAACTTGAGTAATCACTTTGCTCACATCTGGTAATGCTTTTAAGGTTGATTGTGTACGTTCTTGATCAAAAAACGCAAAGGGCTCATCGAGGAAGATAAACTGTTCTTTATTACCCGTATTAATTGCCAGTTCTTCAGACATTGCCATCCGTAATGCAAGCATGATTTGGCGTTGTGTGCCTGATGATATTTCATCAAAATCCATATAGCCTTTTTTATCATCCGAATATACTTTTACGCTCAAATCTTCTGCAATATTGACTTCGCTATAACGCCCTTCTGTAAACTTTGGTAAAGTATTAGCTGAAATATCTGCAATATTCTTATTAAATAGCGCAATGGAACTAGTGGCAGCGCGTTGCAAAAGACCAACAGAAATATCATTCACCTCTATTTGTCTTTTACACTTAGATACCAAACCACTTAACTTCTTAACTGTTGAGCGAAGAACTCCTGCCTCATCTGATCGGATTTTTTCCTGATTAATATCCTCAATCAGTCCTTTACCAAGGTCTTCAATCTCACCTCCTTGTTTTTTAATCGCTGCTGATAAGCGCGTAATGGCAGCTGTAATTTCTTCTGGTTTTGCTTGATAGCTTGGCGCATCTTCAATCAGCTGACGAAGATTGGCAAACTGTTCACGAGGTGGAATCACCATTAATGTTTCGCTTGAACTACGAGCTTGCATCGCTTGAACCACTCGCTCTGGTAACAGAGCATCAACTTGAGAAATAATATGAGTATGACCCTCTTGAATCATTTCAGCTGTATTTTTAGCTTCATCTCTCAATAGTTGCATTGTTGTTTTTTCTCTAATTTTTACCAATAAAGAAATTAAAAAACCAAGCACAGAAACGACAGCTACTGGCAACAACCAATTTTCTGAAAACGAATTAAGCAGTGAGGTATTACTCTCATCAAGGCTATTCATCATGCCTTGTAAACGCTCAGAAAAATATTTCGTACCGACCCAAAAGAGCCATGAAACCACAGAAACTATTAGTAAAATAATACTTAAAAAACCAAAAAAACCACGCCTCTTTTTAGCACCAAAATACTGTCCAATCTTATTTTCGTAGCTATCAACATTATCATCCAAATTCCCCACAATAGATTCACGAAGCTTTTGCTCACTACCCAAAGTTTGTTCGGCATCAATCAGCTCAGGTAGCCATGTTTCATCTATCTTCATAGCATCTAGCTGTGATTGATTTTTACTAATTTCAGGGCTTAATTCAGCAATCGTTTCTTGTTTTTCTTTGTTGTTAGCCAGAAATTCATCGTGAATACGAGCATAATCACCAATACCTGCCATCTTTTTTATCGTATCGCTTTGAGGTTCAGGAGTCGTTAGTTCTCGTTGTGCAAGGTAAAACGAATTAGCAAAGGCATCATAATCAAAACCTAATATTTTCACCAAAGCACTTGAAACTGTTTCTTCAGTATCCAAAACAACATCTTTAGAGCCTTCTTTTGTAAGACTTACTGTTATTACTTTCCCTTCTCTAGCTATCGTACGATTTATAATATAATTATCGCCTTCACCATCAGAAAATATCAGTGTCACATCAGCAATATCTGTACCCCACGCAATAATCTTATGGAGGTTTTTTTCATCTAAAGCAAATGTACGCCCATAAAGTGCAAAACAAATCGCTTCGCCAATACTGGTTTTACCTGATTCATTTAAGCCAGCAACTGTGATTACACCATTTTGCGGAATATCATCTATCTCTAACTTAGAGTACTTACGAAAGTTTTCAGCCTTGAGTGATTTAATCAGCATGGAAAATCTCCTTTACAGAATCCTTTTTATCCAGTTTTTGAAGCACGAGCTTTACCGCTTCTTGGTATTTATCAACATCAAAACCTTCTTGTTGTGATTGCTCGCGGATATCCTCTTTACAGAATTCAGCAAAACGCCGCAATGCTCCTTCGACGCTTTCTGTCTTTAACCAACGTAACTCTAGCTCTGCAGCCATTTGATATTCTCCAAAATGCTTAATAAAAAATCACCCCAAGATTTTAGCATGAGGGGTAATATTTGACATAAAAAAACCCTGTATTGAATAGTGTTCAATGCAGGGCTTTAGTTGAATAGCTCTTTTTATGGAAATTTAGCTCTTCATTGAATTAAAAAACTCTTCATTAGTTTTAGTTTTCTGAAGCTTATCAAATAAGAACTCCATTGCACCAACTTCTTCCATTGGATGTAGGAATTTACGCAATATCCAAAGGCTTTGTAGCTCTTCTTCACCCACCAACAACTCTTCACGACGTGTACCAGAACGATTAACATTAATCGCAGGATAAACACGCTTTTCAGATATTTTACGATCAAGGTGTATTTCTGAGTTACCTGTACCTTTAAATTCTTCGTAGATAACCTCGTCCATCTTGGAGCCGGTATCTACCAAAGCAGTTGCTAAGATTGTTAAGCTTCCGCCTTCTTCAAGGTTTCGCGCAGCACCAAAGAAACGCTTAGGACGATGCAATGCATTGGCATCAACACCACCTGTAAGTACCTTGCCTGATGATGGAATAACCGTGTTGTAAGCACGTGCTAAACGTGTAATTGAATCCAATAAAATGATTACGTCTTTTTTATGCTCAACCAAACGCTTGGCTTTTTCAATCACCATTTCAGCGATTTGAACGTGGCGTGAGGCTGGCTCATCAAAAGTTGATGAAACCACTTCGCCACGTACCATACGTGACATTTCTGTTACTTCTTCCGGACGCTCATCAATGAGTAAAACAATCAAATGTGCATCAGGCTGGTTGGTTGCGATACTTTGTGCGATGTTTTGTAGCATCATCGTTTTACCCGCTTTTGGCGGTGCGATGATTAGACCACGTTGACCTTTACCTATTGGAGCAACAATGTCGATAACGCGCGCCGTAATATCTTCGGTGCTCCCGTTACCACGTTCCATACGCATACGCTCATCAGGGTGTAACGGTGTTAGGTTTTCAAATAATATTTTGTTACGTGCGTTCTCAGGTGGCTCAAAGTTAATCGTATCAACTTTTAATAATGCGAAATAACGCTCATTGTCTTTAGGTGTACGAATCTTGCCAGCAACCGTGTCGCCTGTGCGTAAACCAAATCGACGAATCTGACTCGGCGATACATAAATATCATCAGCGCCTGCAACGTAATTACTATCGCTAGAACGCAAGAAGCCGAAGCCGTCTTGTAAGATTTCTAACACGCCGTCGCCGTGAATATCTTCTTTGGCTTTTGCCGCTGCTTTTAGGATGGCGAATATAACATCTTGCTTGCGTGCGCGTGACATACCGTCAACACCCATCTCTTTAGCAATTTCAAGGATAGCCGAAGGGCCTTTTTGTTTCAGTTCTGAAAGATTCATAGATTAAAAAATTTGTAAGATTAAATTGGAAAATTAGAAATCACTTAATAAAATAAGCTCTAATAATAATTAATGACTGGATTTGAACGATTCAGGAAAGTTTAGTTTTATTTTCTGGATTTTATAAATTTGAATAAAAAAATAACACTCGGAAAAATAAAGTTTTTTAGTAGTATGAAAAAATGGCCTGAAACGGCAAAAACAAGATTAGCTGCGAGCAACTGGATGTAAGGCTATCATGTGCTTAAAAATTAGTCCAGCCCTCTTAGACAAGAAGGCCAAACCAAAAAATTAAGATGCATCTAAAAAAATCTCCCTAAGCGGACTTGGTTTATCTTGAGCGCAGCCGAAAGGACGGGCGTGGAATTAAAGATACATAACCAGATTAAATATTCTGGTCTAAGAATGCCGTTAACTGTGACTTATTAAGCGCACCAACTTTAGTCGCTTCAACTTCACCGTCTTTGAATAGCATTAATGTCGGGATACCACGAATACCGTATTTAGGCGGTGTATCCCCGTTTTCATCAATGTTTAATTTTCCAACAATTACTTTGCCTTCGTATTCAGTCGCTATCTCTTCTAAGATTGGCGCAATTGATTTGCAAGGCCCACACCACTCTGCCCAATAATCTACTAATACCGGTGTGCCACTTTTAATAACATCTTCTTCAAAAGATGCATCTGTTAAATTTATAATACTCATGGTTTTTGCTTCTCCAGCAAGGTTCATTTGTTCAAATTAGTTTGAATACCTGCATTATCAAGGTTAACTTACAAAATTCAAGCTCTAAAACCAAGATTTTATACTACACAAGCCCTACTTGTCCTACCGTGTCGGGTAAATTACGGGCTAGTGTCGTCTTCATGTCGTGTTAAAATTATTGGGTATCATCCAAACTATGTCCTGCATCAAAACTAAACAACACAACAAAAGAGGCACACATGATTATACGAGAACTTCGCTTACAACGCGGTTGGTCACAAGAGCAACTTGCAGAAATTTCTGGCGTATCAAGTCGTACTATTCAACGCATCGAGCAAGGCAATAAAGCGAGCCTTGAATCTCTTAAATGTTTAGCTGCGGTGTTTGAAACACCTTTAAATAAATTACAAGAGGACAAGCCGATGACAACAATTAACCCAGCGCACGAGGCACTTTCTGACGAAGACCGTTCCGCATTAAAGTATGCGCATTACTTGAAAGCGTACGATAAACAATACAGTAAAGACGGGGATAATTTCGACCCTAAAGCATCATCACGTGAAAAAGAAGTAATAGAAGAGGTTCGTAGGCTTAAAAAGTTTTATTTTTCAGCTATCACTTACGTGATGATTGTCGTTTTATTGCTCATCATCAACTTGCTCACTAGCCCTGGATATCTATGGGTAATATGGCCCGCACTTGGCATGGGAATACCTGTTGCTATTCAAGCTTTTCATAATTTTGGAATGAAAGGTAAGTTCGGAGAAGATTGGGAGCGTCGACAAATTGAAGAACGTTTAAGGAATCTCTAAATTAGTTTAGGACCAATATAATCACAAAGAAAGTCATTTTTCTTTACCCACCCCCCTTTTTTTCGATGATTTGTATTATAAGACACACCTAAATTCACACAAAACATCGAAAAAAGGGGGAGGTGGGTAAATTAAAAAAAGTATTTCAACTAAAATCAAGCACCTAAACGCTCAACAAACCAATATAACGCAATAATAGCGATACCCATGGATACGGGATTAGTGATTCTGGATTTATACCAGCGTTTTTCCCCAAACCAGTAGCCAACCAACAAGAATGCCCCCAATATTATCGTTAGTTGCCCTAACTCCACCCCCACATTAAAGCTTATTAATGCCGTAGCAAAAGCATCATCTGGCATTCCAAAATCAGAGAGCACACTTGCAAAACCTAAACCATGCAATAAACCAAAGCCAAAAACTAAAAATAGTCGACTACTGCGTAATTTTTTAGAAAATACATTTTCAACCCCCACGTAGGCGATAGATAGCGCAATAAGTGGTTCAACAATGCTAGCAGGCAATGAAATTATGCCATTCATTGCTAAACCTAGTGTGATGGTATGCGCTATGGTGAACATAGTGACCTGCCCAAGCAAGGGCTTGAATTTAGTCGAGAACAAAAACAAACCTAGAATAAATAAAATATGATCCAAGCCTTTTGGCAATATGTGTTCAAAACCAATTACAATGTAATTAGCTACAGTTTTATATATAGGTCTTCGTGCGACAACCTCTGTTAAAGAGAGCGGTTCACTCGCTTGATCATCTTTTAACCATTGCCACTCTGACCAGTGATATTTTTGTTTTACATCATCCACTTGACGCAATCGTACAGCGTTATCACCAAATGCCATGGGGTAGTACCAAGTGATTGATTCCGTTGATAAATCAACAGAGCCTTGCAAATTGATAACACTAATTCGGGGGACTTTGGTATAGCCTGGCTCAGGAATTTTTATTTTTACAACCTCAAGAGCAATCCTTTCAGCATTGGGCAAAGCTAGTTTTACAGAATCTAAGAATTTACTCTTAAATTTATTAAACTCTGCGCCTAAATTATCCTCGCTCATTTTACGAAAAACGTCATATTCAGCTGCATTAGGAGAATCTTTCGTATTTTTATATCGACCATCTATACCTGTAAGCAATGCTTCGATACTAGCGCGAACCTCTACATCAATCTGCCCCTTTTGATTAACGCTTATTTCAACTAATGCAGGCTTAACAACATCTGCAAACACACCCGTTGTAAGAAAAAACAGAAAAATAGTGACTAATAGTTTTTTTATACTATAAACAAGCATAGAATTAACCCAACGTAGAAATTTAAGAAACGCCGTAGTCTACGCCTGTTAGTTAAAAAATAAATACTCATGTTAGGAGAAAGTAAAAAATGCCAATGATGGACAAACGTACCTTTTTAAAAATAGTCGCTATGGGAACAGCAGGTGCAAGCACGCTACCTTGGCTAATGCAAAACACCCAAGCCGATGAAATGGCAAAAATGCCTACCGATTTTTACAAAGTGCCCATGAAAGGTCAGGCACGTATTCTTCATACAACCGATCTTCATGGTCAGTTGCTACCTGTTTACTTTCGCGAGCCAAATGTAAACTTAGGTGTTGGTGAAGCATTAGGTCGCCCACCACATATTGTTGGTAAAAAATTACTCGAAAAAATGAATCTGCCACTTGATGGCCCAGAAGCTTACGCTTACACGTATCTTGATTTTTTTAAAGCCGCAAAAAAATACGGTAAAACAGGTGGCTACTCTCATCTAAAAACATTGCTTGATAGACTACGCAAAGAAGCTGGTGGCGTTGAAAACACCATTTCACTAGATGGTGGAGATTTGTGGCAAGGCTCTGGCACATCATTATGGACACGCGGTGTCGATATGGTTGAGGCCTCAAACATCTTAGGTATCGACGTAATGATCGGCCACTGGGAATTCACCTACAACGAAGCAGAAGTTTTAAGCAACGTTGCTTTATTCAAAGGCGACTTCATCGGACAAAACGTTCGCGTTAAAGAAGACTCTTTGATGGATGACAACTACGCAGAACTAGTTGAAAAAAATGACGGCCTAGGTTTGTTTGATGAAGATGCAGGCTACGCTTTTCAGCCTTACGTCATGAAAAAAGTGGGTGGCAAACGCATTGCGGTTGTTGGCCAAGCTTTCCCGCGTACTGCTAATGCTAACCCGCCTGAGTTCTTCCCTGATTGGTCATTTGGCTTACGTGAAGAAGACATGGCTAATCTAGTTAAAAAGATTCGTACAGAAGAAAAACCAGACGCAGTAATTATGTTGTCACATAACGGCATGGATGTTGACGTGAAAATGGGGGAAAACATTCCTGGCATCGATGCTATTTTTGGCGGTCATACACATGATGGTATGCCACAACCTCTACCTGTTAAAAGCAAGGGTGGCAATACTTGTTTGGTAACAAATGCAGGTTCAAATGGTAAGTTTGTTGGCGTTATGGATATTGATGTTGCGGATGGCAAAGTCAATATGAATTACACAATGAAGCCTGTTATTACAAACTGGTTGCCAGCAGACAAAGAGATGGAAGCTTACCTCTCGCAAATGCGTAGTACCAAATATGACGAGAAAATTAACGAAGCACGTAATGAGAAATACAAATTTAATAAGTCTCGTGTAGGTAAAACTTACGATGAAATCCTAACTGAAAAACTAGCAATTGCTGACCGTACTTTATACCGCCGTGGTAACTTTATGGGTACTTGGGATCAAGTATTGTGTAATGCACTACGTCATGAATACAAAGCTGATATTTCATTCTCAGCAGGTGTTCGTTGGGGTACTTCAACGCTAAAAGGTGATTGGATTACAATGGAAGATGTAATGACTCAATGTTCTATGACTTACGCAGAAACATACACCAGTGAAATCACAGGTGCGGCATTACTAGAAACACTAGAACAAATTGCTGACAACCTATTCGACCCAGACCCATACCTACAATCAGGTGGTGACATGGTTCGCGTTGGTGGATTAGATTACACGCTAGACCCCCGCAAAGAACTATACAAGCGCATTACAGATGCTCGCTTAGATAATGGCGATGCGATTGACCCTAAGAAAACCTACAAACTTGCAGGCTGGGCAACGGTAAACCGCACACCTGAAGGTCGTTTAATGTGGGATGTGGTTCGTGATTATATTTTAGACACAAAAGGTAAAGACGATGTTCTTAAACTAGCTAAAATGAATCGCCCTAAATTAGTAGGTGTAAGTGATAATCCAGGTATTGCTGATTATGCTGGCGAGATGGGCTAAAACTATATAGATCGATAAACAGATAAACCCTCCCACTCATACGAGAGTGGGAGGATTCAGTTTTAGCTCTCAATATTTGGGAGTACAATTTCATGCTAAAAATATATGAAAGAGGTGAGCACAAGGGCGGATTTATCGGTGTTCGTGTAGCCGTAATGATTGATGGTAAACACAAACAAAAATATTTTAGCTATAAAAATATTGATAAGTCAGAAGAAGCCATTTACAAAGATGCTGAAGAGCTTCACAGAGAATGGCTAATGCTCAAAAACCTTGCCAACACTCAAAATCAAAGAGAATCTAAAGAGTTACGAAGAGTAACATCCCCTTATTCCACAGGCGTTAAAGGTATAAAATTTAGTATTAGCCATAATCGGGCTTACTTTTTTGTACAAGGTAGTACAGACAATAAACTTTTTTATAATAACTTTAGCATACATGATTATGGGTATGACCTTGCCTGGTTCAAAGCCTGCGAGTTTCTTCAAAGTAAGAAGGATTATTCAATCTTTGATGATATTTATAAGCGCAAACCACAAAAAGAAATGCTACTCATTACCTTTCGACATTTATTTTTTACTACCAAAAAACAAATTCACATTGAAAGTATCTCTTCAATCATAAAAGAACCTATCCTTATAAATTGGATTAAACAATTATCCAGACAATACAGTGATAACAAGCGGTTTAAAGAAGAAATATTCGAATATATTTCCTCAAACAAGATATATGATCAAGAGCTTTTAAATATGATCTAATGAGAGATTTAAAAGCATATTTAAGCCTGACTCCCCAAAAAACTAAAGTGAACTTAATTTTAGCACCTTAGTCTATTAATAAGGAATGGCTTATTAAGTCGATTAAAATTTAGCGCAGAAAAATAACGGCAAGTTGGCAAGATACATATAATTGGACTTGATCAGTCTTTCCTTAAACAGAACCTGATATATCGTAATTAGAGAATGATAAAATGAAGCTAATAAGAATACCTGCATTAAAAACCACGCTGATTTCTGCTTTTTTAGGTCTACTATTGCTTACGCAAACTGTTTCTGCGATACCAACAACCTTTGAGGCTAATTATTCAGTTGCTAAAGGTAGTTTGACCTTAGGAAATCTTCATACTTCATTAAAGGTCAGAGGCGGTCGATACTTTTATCATAAGTACACTAAAGCTACAGGGCTTGCAGCTTTGCTAACAGGTATTAAAATAACTGAAAATACCGATGGGAAAATTTCAGGTGAAAATATTCAACCAAGCAGTTACCTATTTAACAAATCA
>JALSLX010000040.1 GCA_026988095.1 Thiotrichaceae bacterium | reverse complement strand
GGGTCTGATGTTCACAATAGATAAGGAAAGCGTATGAGTATTGTAGAGTTTAAGAGCCTCATTGGCGTTAATAAGCAAACCACTAGCCATGCTGAAAAATTTATTTCATTTTTGGGCGGTTTCATAAGTATCTATATTATTTACCTAATAACTCAAGAGCTATTAGGGGTGGAGGAAGCGGTTTATATTATTCCTTCAATGGGCGCAACAGCGGTTTTACTTTTTGCCGCACCTAGTGCACCTTTTTCACAACCTTGGAATGTTTTTGGCGGTCATATAATCTCTGCGCTAATAGGTGTTGCTTGTTATCGATTTATGACAGATGTTCATGTCGCGGCAGCGGCAAGTGTAGGCTTAGCAATTTGGGCTCAATATTATCTACGTTGTATCCATCCTCCAGGTGGAGCTACGGCATTAGCAGCGGTTATTGGCAGTGCTCAAATCCATGATTTAGGTTATTTTTATGCAGTTACCCCAGTACTGATTAATACCTTGGTAATATTAGTTGTAGCAATTGCATTTAATGCCATATTTTCATGGCGCACATATCCTACAAGCTTAGCAAAAAAAACAACTCTCGATGCCTTGACAACGAGGCGTACATATTCACCAATTAAACACGAAGATTTTGTATATGCGCTCAGTCAAATTGACTCCTATGTGGATATTAGTGAGGACGACTTAGTTAAAATATATTCGTTGGCAACAGTGCATAATAAGGAGAAACAGCTGTAAAACATTTTGACTGTACCGTGAAAATGTTAGTCAATTTAGATATAAGGAGAAGCTGATCAAGTCTAACTATTTTAAGCTTGCTAAAAATTACCGATGTTTTTATCGAAGCTTAATTCTAATCGATTTAATCAGTCTCTCCTAAAGGAGGTAATTGTTTATTTCCCCCGATAAACAATCTTGACTATTTTGCTAGGTAAATGTTAATATAAGTTTATTAGTATTTACTTATAAAGGTTTTTGTTTAGATGTCAATGATTAAAGAAATAGATGCGGCTGGGCTTAAAGAGTTGATGGATAAAGATGAAGATATTCTTCTTTATGACGTTCGCTCTCAAGCAGAGTTTTCACAAGGTATTATTGAAGGTGGAATATTTATGCCTATGCATACTGTTCCTGTAAAACTGAATGATTTACCAGATGATAAAACAATTGTTTTCTATTGTCGTAGTGGTGCTCGTTCGGGTCAGGTATGTGGTTATGTGATGCAAAATACTAACTTAGAGCCATTAAACTTACGTGGCGGAATAATTTCTTGGTACCAGTCTGGTTTCGAGGTTGTAAAACCAGAAGGGTTACAAGCTCAGGGTTAATTTCTAAGCTTGTAAAAAAGGGCTAGTGAACTTATGTTTCTAGCCCTTTTTTTGTGCGCGTTATTTATTGAAAGTTAATTAAAGCTATTACCTGAATCCGTGACTTCAATGCGGATAGCTTGCGTACTGTGCCGTAGTGAAGTCACGGATTCAGGTATTAGCTAGGTTAGAGCTTTGAGTTTCTCATTTGATCTAAATAGGGATAACTAAACAAAGAAGTGATTTATTTCAATGACTCACGTATTATCCCGACGCTTAATACTAACTATAAAAAATCCAATTTAGTCTCCTGAGCCTATTTTTTATAAATTGGTTTCAGGATGGATAATAAATCAAGGATGAAAATAATAAGAAGAGCACCTAGATTTAACAAGATAAATAATATTAACCTTAGCTAGGAGTAGTATCACTATGTCAGTAAAAAATGCATTTTATGCACAATCAGGTGGCGTTACAGCCGTAATCAACGCATCGGCTTGTGGTGTCATTCAAACCGCAAAAAAACACAGCGATAAAATCGGCACAGTTTATGCTGGAAAAAACGGAATCATCGGCGCATTAACTGAAAATCTTATAGATTGTAGTCAAGAATCCGACGAGGATATTGCAGGTTTAATGCATACGCCATCAGGTGCATTTGGTTCTTGTCGTTACAAAATGAAAAGCTTAGAAGACAATAAAGAAGAATACGATCGTTTAATCGAAGTCTTCAAAGCTCACAACATCGGTTACTTTTTCTACAACGGTGGTGGAGATTCTGCAGATACCTGTTTAAAAGTTTCTCAACTTTCTGAAAAAATGGGTTACCCAATCCAAGCAATCCATGTTCCTAAAACGGTTGATAACGATTTACCTGTAACCGATAACTGCCCAGGTTTTGGCTCAGTTGCAAAATACATTGCAGTTTCTACACGTGAGGCTAGTTTTGATGTAGCTTCAATGGCAGCAACTTCCACAAAAATTTTCGTATTAGAAGTGATGGGTCGTCACGCAGGTTGGATTGCAGCAGCTGGCGCATTAGCGGCTGATGAAGATAATGATATACCTGTCGTCATCCTTTTCCCTGAAATAGAGTTCAACCAAGAAAAATTCTTGGCATTAGTTGATTCAAAAGTGAAGAGCCACGGTTACTGTACAATTGTTGTATCTGAAGGTACGGCATGGCCTGATGGTCGCTTCCTTGCTGAGCAAGGTACGCGTGATGACTTTGGTCATGCTCAATTAGGTGGCGCGGCTCCTGTGGTTGCTAACATCATTAAAGATGCGCTTGGTTACAAATTCCATTGGGCAGTTGCCGATTACCTTCAACGTGCGGCACGCCATTTGGCTTCTAAGTCAGATGTTGAGCAAGCTTATGCACTAGGTGAAGCGGCGGTTGAAATGGCAGTAGCGGGTAAGAACTCGGTTATGCCAGCGATTATTCGCACATCAAACAATCCTTACACATGGGAAATGGGTTCTGGAGATTTAGCAGATATTGCAAACGTAGAAAAGATGATGCCAATGGAATACATCAGTGAAGATGGCTTTGGTATTACCGATGCCTGTCGTGAATACTTGCTACCGTTGATTGAAGGTGAAGCTTATCCTTCTTACAAGAATGGTATGCCAGTGTATGTAACATTGAAGAAGAACTTGGTAGAGAAGAAGTTACCAGAGTTTAAAATGAAGTAAGTAATAAGCTTATTTTTGACATTAAAAAGCCCTGCATTGCAGGGCTTTTTAATGGATGTTTTTTATAGGGTTGGGTTATGTAGTGTTAGTTTAAATATTTTCTCATCTGAGCTTCTCTAACAGTATTTTCAAAAGCTTGGTAAGCTTCAAAATCTACGCCTTTCACGTTAGGAACAGCATCGTCATGACTCATAATTTCCAGTTTCTCTTCTGTTTGTTTGAGCTGGATTTTTAAACGTGCATTTTCACGAATGGATTCTGCAAGGTAGTCTTTTACTAAGCTTAAATCATCACTGCTAGATTGGCGTTCTTGTTTGCCGTAAAAGTGGTGTAACCACCAGCCAATGATTGATCCTGCTACCACGGCAATGGTTGTAATCAGTGCTGCTTGGTATAAAAAATAAGCCATTATATCGTCCTTGATGTTTAGTGAGAGACTTGGGCATTTGCATCCTTGCTAATACCAGTCTGTCTATCTAATTAGTCTAGCAATAAACTACCGTTAAGGTGTGTCACTTTGTCAGCAGTTGGGGTGTTTTAATCTGCAAATTTGAATAAATTTTACCCAACTGATCACTTCTTAAGGAGAGACTGATTAAGTCGATTAGAATTTAGCGTAGAAAAATCTGTCGCTATTTTTCACGAAGATCGGAGTAATAGTTATTCTATTGCGCCGATCTTCGTGGGAAATATCGGCTGATTTGACAAGCTAAAGCTAATTGGACTTGATTAGTTTCTCCTTAAGCACACTCACTGATTGTTCCATGACTGTGTGAATACTACTTTTTATTAACTCTGACTCAATCTGTGGCCGTAAAAAATATTCTGAGGCAACAACCAGTGTTGAAATTACTAAAATACCAATTAAAAATAAGAAAATAAGAGGGCTTTTGGTTGGTCGCTCAGGTTCTGTAGAGTCATTCATCATTTGTTTACTTTTAGGTCTGTATATTTAGCGAATTTAGCAAAATAATTATTAAACTAAATGCTGTAAATGATGTTTGGAAGGAGAAAGGAGACTAGAGGCATCCATAAGTATTTTTTACACCACGTTTCTCGCCAAAATGCTCCACAAAAAATACAAAAGCCCGAAAAAGAGGGGGGGTGGCTTATATAAATAGGCTT
>JALSLX010000039.1 GCA_026988095.1 Thiotrichaceae bacterium | reverse complement strand
ATTCACCATTGAAGAAGGCGACCGCATTGCTCAACTTGTTATTATTCCTGTTATTCAAGTCGAGCTAAATCAAGTAGAAAGCTTTGATGATACTGATCGTGGTGAAGGTGGCTTTGGTCACTCTGGTAAAAAATAACCACACTTGAAAACTCAGACAACCATCAATAAATCCATTTTTCGTGCTTATGACATTCGTGGTCAAGTGGGCACAGAATGGTGTGAGAATAATCATTACGAAGATGCCTATTCCATCGGCCAAGCCATAGGTGCGCAACTGGTTAAACGATATTCACCAGAGATTATAGTTGGACGTGATGGCAGAATAACGAGCGAACCCATTAGAGATTCTCTGGTTGCAGGTTTACGGTCGGTTGGCTGTCACGTTACGGATATCGGTTTAACCGCCACACCCGTTGTTTACTTTGCACTAACGCATCTTAACATTAGCAATTCGATAATGATTACAGGCAGCCATAATCCGTCTGATCACAACGGCATCAAAATAGTTTTTGAAGAAACACCGATTACAGCATTGGTTATCGAAACCTTATATTTTGATATTTTGCGTGATGATTTTGAAACTAGTGCCCAAGGGGAATATACAAAAATAGAGAATATCAACGTAGCTTACCAAAGTGCTATTGTTGAAAATATCAAGCTACAACGCCCTTTACGCATAGCGGTTGATGCCAGCAATGGCGCAACCTCTCTATTTGCAGAAAATCTATTTAGCCAATTAGGTTGTGAAGTGCATCCGCTTTATTGTGAATTGGATGGCACATTTCCCAATCATTCACCCGACCCAACCGTTCCTGAAAACCTCAAAGATTTAATCGCGCTCGTCAAAAAAGAAAAGCTCGATATTGGTATCGCTTTTGATGGCGATGGCGACCGCATGATTGCGGTAGATAATAACGGTAAATTACTATGGCCCGACCGCATTATGATTCTACTCGCGCAAGATGTGTTAAAAACACAACCTAGCGCGCGCATTGTCTTTGATGTTAAGTGTAGCTATTTATTACCAAAGGCGATCAATGAAGCAGGCGGGCAAGCTTCTATGTGCGTGAGCGGTCACTCTATTTTAAAGATGCAAATGAAACGCCTCAACGCCACTATGGGCGGTGAATTTAGCGGTCATATCGTGATGCCAGACCGTTGGAATAATTTTGATGATGGCCCATATGTGGCAGCTCGTTTGCTTGAAATTTTATCGCAATCGCAACAATCTAGTAGTGAAGTCTTTAATCAAATACCTGATAGCGTTTCCACACCTGAATATAAATTATACGTAGAAACAGCCGATGAAGCCACAGATATGGTAGAAGACTTTATAAAAAATGCTGATTTCTCCGGTGCTAACTTAACCTTGATTGATGGTTTACGCGTTGATTATGATGATGGCTGGGGCTTGGTGCGATCATCTAATACATCGGCTTGCTTAGGATTTAGGTTTGAAGCAACCAGCGAAACGCGCCTTGAAGAAATTAAAGAACAATTTCGATCAGTCTTTAAAACATTTGCTAAACTAGAACTCCCTTTTTAGTATTAGCCTTAGCCTAGTACTTAAATAAATAAACAAATAACTCAAAGAAATAAATATGCCAGATTCAGATGCCAAACAAATAGCTCATATTTTAACCGAAGCCCTACCCTACATTCAGCGCTATTCGGGTAAAACTATTGTGATCAAATACGGCGGAAACGCCATGACCGATGAAAAACTCAAAAAGAGTTTTGCGCGTGACATCGTATTACTAAAACAGGTTGGCATCAATCCTGTCATTATTCACGGCGGTGGTCCACAAATTGGCAAACTACTCGAACAAGTCGGAAAAGAAAGTCATTTTATAGAAGGAATGCGCGTAACGGACACCGAAACAATGGACGTTGTGCAAATGGTGTTAGGCGGTTTAGTCAATAAACAAATCGTCAGCGATATTAATCAAGCGGGCGGAAAAGCCGTTGGGCTAACAGGTAAAGATGGCAATTTAATCGTTGCCGAAAAACTAAAACTCAAAGCGAAACAAATCGACAATCAACCACCTGAGATTATTGATCTTGGACACGTAGGATCAATCAAAAAAATCAACGCAGGTATCGTTAAACTACTCGATAGTGAAAAATATATCCCTGTTATTGCGCCCGTAGGTGTGGGTGAAGATGGCGAATCCTACAATATCAATGCCGACGTTGTCGCTGGTGAAATGGCGGCTGTTCTCAACTCAGAAAAGCTACTCTTGCTCACAAACACATCAGGCGTTTTAGACAAGCAAGGCGAATTACTGACAGGTCTTAACGAAAAAGCCATTGATGCCTTAAAAGATGACGGCACGATACAAGGAGGCATGATCCCTAAAATTCAATGTGCCTTAGATGCCGTTAATGCAGGTACAAAATCTGCCTGTATTATTGATGGGCGCGTACCACACGCGGTATTGCTCGAACTATTAACCGATGAAGGCATGGGGACATTAATCAAAAAATGATCAATAACTCACCAACAAATAGCATCACCCTCATTCAACCCGATGATTTTCACCTACATGTACGAGAAGGCGATGCTCTAAAATCAGTCGTGCCCGATACCGCAAGACAATTTGCGCGCGCGATTATTATGCCAAACTTGGCCGACCCCATTACAACGGTTGAGCAAGCACAAAACTACCGTGAAGAAATATTGGCATCAGTAACAGATATTGATGAAGATAGTAAAAATGGTACTGATTTTGAACCACTGATGACACTGTATCTCACCGATAAAACAACGGCTGAGACCATAGTAGCGGCCAAAGCCAGTGGCATTATTCACGCGCTAAAACTCTATCCAGCAGGCGCGACCACTAACTCAGACAAAGGCGTAACCAACCTTGAGAACATTTATCCTGCCCTAGAAGCCATGCAAGAAACAGGAATACCTTTGTTAGTGCATGGTGAGGTTACTGATCCAGAAATTGATATTTTTGATCGTGAGCGCGTCTTTATAGAAACCATTTTAGAGCCACTAATTAAACGCTTTCCCACACTAAAAGTCGTGCTAGAGCACATCACCACCAGCGATGCGGTTGAGTTTGTCACCAATGCACCTGATACCATTGCCGCTACGATTACCGCACACCATTTATTAATGAATCGTAATACCATTTTTGCAGGCGGCATTCGCCCGCATCATTATTGCTTACCGATTTTAAAACGTGAAACACATCGCCAAGCCCTAGTGAAAGCAGCGACCAGTGGCAACCCAAAATTCTTTTTAGGCACAGACAGCGCACCACACACCCAAGGCGCAAAAGAATCAGCCTGTGGCTGTGCAGGTATGTATACCGCCTACCACGCGATGGAGCTTTATGCCGAAGCCTTTGATAATGCAGATGCTTTGGATAAGTTAGAAGGATTTTCGAGTATTTTTGGTGCCAAGTTTTATGGTTTACCGCAAAATACAAACAGCATCACTTTAAACCGTGAAAGCTGGCAAGTGCCTGCTAATTTACCTTTGGGTAAAGAGCAAATCATTCCACTGCGAGCAGGTGAACAATGTCATTGGACTTTAGTTTCTAACGACTAAGTTTAGCTTATACCCAACCAACCAGCTGAGCATGTACCCCAGAGTTATTCACTCCGCTTAAAACCTCTGCAGATTTTGTTTGATTAGAATCGTAATCCACGATCATTAAATGGGGGCGTTCTTCTCGCACCTTGGCGGAATTAACACCCTCAATTGACTCGATTTTTGATAATAATTTTTCAAGATAACTACTATCCATATATTCATTAATATGGACAACTACTCCAACTGAAACTTCCATGACACCCTACCCTCGATTATTTTTCAGGAATCTCTGAATAACCTAGCTGAATTCTGCGAGGTAATTCAGAGCTTCCTTAAACTACTATTTAGGTTGTCTTCAGCTTACTCTTCTCATTCTCTACAGACCAAAGTATAGGAAAAGGAATGGTTAAAAACTAATCAGTGTTCATAATATTGAGAAATACTAATTTCTATCACTAAATGAAATACCTCATATCAAGCGCAGCTTATATTTTTCACCATTAAACTCAATCACATCACCCGATACCATCTTCTTGCGTTTTCGGGTTTCAATCTCATTATTTACCGTCACATAACCTTCTGATATTACGTGTTTTGCCTCACCACCACTTGAAACAATGCTTTCAAA
>JALSLX010000038.1 GCA_026988095.1 Thiotrichaceae bacterium | reverse complement strand
ATAGACAACACGATGACATAATAGGTAAGACCGACAGTTTGAGAACCTGTACCCCCCTACGGATGTAATAATCCATAAAACAGTAAAGGACAAACTGTGCAGACTTCATCAAGGCTCAGGATAGTAACCCTAATGAGAAGCCGAATATAAGGAAGCAAATCTATCCCTGTCTAAATATGTTGAATATTGTTTTGCAAAAATGGAGGAGACCATATAAGGGGGGTGGTATGTTAAAATAGCCCTTTGAAAATGTTGATTGCCTGTTTATTTTCGTAAACCAAAAAATTAAGCATCATAACCAAGCACTGGCCCTAACCATTTTTCAGCTTCATCCATCGTCCAGCCTTTGCGTTTTGCATAATCCTCTACTTGATCGCGCTGAATCTTACCTGTGCCAAAATAACGCGAATCTGGGTGTGAGAAATACCAACCAGAAACAGCCGCAGCAGGCCACATGGCGAAAGATTCGGTTATCTTTAATCCTATGCGTTCTTCAGGCTGTAACAAATTCCAAAGTGTTCCTTTTTCGGTGTGTTCAGGGCAGGCAGGATAACCAGGAGCAGGGCGGATGCCTTGGTAGTTTTCTTTGATGACTTCTTCATTGCTGAAATCCTCATCAGCCGCGTATCCCCAGAATACTTTTCGGGTTAGTTCGTGCATTTTTTCAGCGAGTGCTTCTGCAAATCTATCAGCTAGTGCTTCTAAAAGTATTGCGTTGTAATCATCGTGATCTTCTTGAAAATGCTTGATATGTTCTTCAATGCCAAAGCCGGTCGTTACCGCGAATGAACCGAGCCAGTCTTGCTTTCCTGATTCTTCTGGTGCAATAAAGTCTGCTAAACAAAAATTCGCTTGTTTTTTGTTTTTGCTGGATGTGGTTCTATCCATCTGTTGTCGAATGTGATGAAGCGTTGTATGCGAGGTATTTCGGGTATCATCATCTTCAAATAAGTGTATATCATCCACACCATCGCTATTGGCGGGGAAGAACCCTAGTACTGCTTTTCCTGTTAGCCACTTCTCGCTAATGATTTTTTCGAGCATCTCTTTTGCATCAGCAAAGAGTTTAGTGGCTTCTTCTCCCACCACTTCATCTGTAAGTATGGCTGGGAAGCGACCGGCTAATTCCCAGCTTCTAAAGAAGGGCGTCCAATCGAATATTTCTGCAAGATTATCTAATGGATAGTCTTCAAACTTGAGTAATACACCACCGTTATCAAGTTGTTCGAAGCTGTAATCCCCGGCAATTAAATTATTATCAATCTTTCCAGAGAAAATAGCGGGCTTAGGTGGTTGATAATCCTGCCAATCGATATTTACTTTATTAGCACGAGCTTGTTTCAATGTAGCCGTCTTCTTTACGCGTTGATTGGCCGCACGTTTTACACGCATAGCATCATATTCATCTTTAATTTCTTGATGAAAAGCTGATTTATTTTTTGCGGATAACAGATTACCAGCCACGCCTACTGCTTTAGAAGCATCAGGTACGTAAACGATACTACCTTTATATTGAGGATCAATTTTTACAGCAGTATGTATTTTAGAGGTGGTTGCACCGCCAATCATCAATGGGAGATTCATGCCTTGGCGTTCCATCTCTTTAGCTACGTTGACCATTTCATCCAATGATGGCGTGATCAAGCCTGATAAGCCAATAATGTCACAACCTTCGTCACGGGCAGTTTGTAATATTTTTTCGGTAGGAACCATTACGCCAAGGTCTACCACTTCGTAGCTATTACATTGGAGTACGATGCCTACGATATTTTTGCCAATATCATGCACATCACCTTTTACGGTTGCCATGAGGATTTTGCCATTAGTGTTAATTTCACAACCATCTTTTTCGGCTTCAAGATAAGGTTCTAACCATGCTACGGATTTTTTCATGACTCGGGCTGATTTAACAACTTGAGGCAAGAACATTTTACCTGCACCAAACAAATCACCGACCACATTCATGCCATCCATTAATGGGCCTTCGATCACGTGAATTGGGCGTTTTAAATTTTTTAGTGCCTCTTCGGTGTCTTCATCAATAAAGGCATCAATACCTTTTACAAGCGCATGAGAAAGTCGTTTTTCTACCGACCATGTGCGCCATTCTAAATCTTTGGTAGATTCTTTTTGTGAACCGTCGCCTATATAATTTGGAGCGATTTCCATTAGGTTTTCGGTTGCATCAGGTGTTCGGTTGAGCACCATGTCTTCTACGGCTTTGTGTAAATCCTCGGGAATATCGTCGTACACCACTAACTGGCCCGCGTTTACGATACCCATATCCATGCCAACTTTTACCGCATGGTATAAAAACACCGAATGAATCGCTTCGCGTACAGGGTTGTTGCCACGGAAGGAGAAAGATACATTCGAAACACCACCCGAAATCATCGCATGGGGTAGGGTTTCTTTTATGGTTTTTGTGGCGTCGATAAAATCGACGGCATAGTTGTTATGTTCTTCAATACCTGTACCGATTGCAAAAATATTCGGATCAAAAATAATATCTTGCGGAAGGAAATTAACCTTTTCTGTCAATACTTTATAAGCACGGGTACAAATCTCAACTTTACGTTCATAGGTGTCGGCTTGACCATCTTCATCAAAAGCCATCACCACGGCAGCTGCGCCGTAGCGTTTGATTAATTTTGCTTGGTAGATGAAATTTTCTTCACCTTCTTTTAAGGAAATTGAGTTAACAATGCCTTTGCCTTGAATGCATTTTAAACCTGCCTCGATAATATCCCATTTTGATGAGTCAACCATCACAGGCACGCGGGCAATATCAGGCTCAGCGGCACAAAGATTAAGGAAGCGCACCATTGCATCCTTAGATTCGAGCATGCCTTCATCCATATTGATGTCGATGACTTGCGCGCCGTTTTCGACTTGCTCAAGTGCTACTTCTAATGCGGTATCGTAATCTTCTTCTTTTATTAGACGTTTGAATCGTGCAGAACCTGTTACGTTAGTACGCTCGCCCACGTTAACAAATAAGCTATCAGGAGCGATTGTGAAAGGTTCGAGACCCGATAATCGACACTCCACCGGAATATCTGGAATGATACGGGGCTTAATATTAGCAACTACGTCTGCAATAGCCTTAATGTGTGCAGGGCTAGAGCCACAACAACCACCAACAATAGTTAAAAATTCGCTTTCTGCCCACTCTCGAATATGTTCTGCCATTTCAGCAGGCTCAAGATCATATTCACCAAATTCATTGGGTAAACCTGCATTGGGGTGAGCGGAAACATGGGTGTTACTAATCCGAGATAACTCTTGAACGTATTGACGTAACTCACCAGGGCCTAATGCACAATTTAAACCAATAGATAAAGGCTCAGCATGAATTAATGAGTTATAAAAGGCTTCAGTGGTTTGACCCGATAAAGTACGACCCGATGCATCGGTGATCGTGCCAGAAATCATTATAGGTAATTCGATATTATCTTCATCAAAAACAGTCTTCACTGCAAAAATGGCAGCTTTAGCATTAAGCGTGTCAAATATCGTTTCTATGAGGATAATATCAGCGCCACCTTCAATTAATCCTCTTGTTGATGCACTGTAATCATCAACTAAAGCATCAAAGGTGATGGCACGAAAACCAGGGTCATTAACATCAGGTGACATGCTACAGGTTTTGCTGGTTGGGCCAAGCACACCAGCGACAAAGCGTGGTTTATCAGCTGTTGAGTATTTATCTGCCGCTTCACGTGCAACGCGAGCACCAGCAACGTTTAACTCATAAGCGATATCTTCCATCTCATAATCAGACATACTGACACGAGTCGCATTAAAAGTGTTCGTTTCTAAAATATCTGCGCCAGCTTCTAAATACTCTTCATGTATTTCACGAATGATATGAGGTGCTGTGATAGCTAAAAGGTCGTTATTACCTTTAATATCCATGTGGTAATCAGCGAAGCGTTCACCACGGTAGTCGGCCTCTTCGAGTTTGCGACGTTGGATCATTGTACCCATCGCGCCGTCCAGAATAAGAATGCGTTCTTTTAATAGCTGATTGATTTTTTGAGTGATATTCATGGTTATTAATTTCAAAAGTAGGGGCGCTTTATACGTTATCTTAATTGAAAATCAAAGTAACTTATACTTCATTAATGTAATTAAGTTCCCTATAGACTGTTAGCTAAATGATGTTTCCGAATCTATTCGTTTGATGTAGGTCAGTTTTTTTAATAATGAACTGAATTTATATGAAATAAGTGCTCTTACGATAGATATTCAGTTTTATTTCAGTTTGAGTTTCATGTATCCTCCCAATCAATAATTAGAGAATGCTAATGTAGTTGTGGTTTAGATTGATAGCTAGACTATTATATATACATACTGAATAAAGCATTTAGTCCCGATTTTTTATGTTGAGGTTTTTAGAATGGCAAGTACAGCAACTAGCCCCATAGTTAGCCCTAATGAACAGTACAACTATGATATTGTGAAGAAATTCGCGCTCATGGCAATCTTCTGGGGCTTTGCAGGTATGACTGCAGGCACTTATATCGCATCGGAATTGGCTTGGCCATTTCTGAACTTTGATATAGCTCAGATCACGTTTGGTCGTTTACGTCCGTTACATACCAGTGGAGTTATCTTTGGTTTTGGTGGTAATGCACTGTTCGCAACATCATATTATATTGTGCAACGTACCTGTCAAACGCGACTTTGGGGAACTGGTTTTGCCAACTTCACCTTCTGGGGATGGAATCTTGCAATTACTTTAGCTGGTATAGGTTATATGATGGGCATAACAGGTGGTAGAGAATATGCAGAGCCAGAGTGGTATGTAGATTTAATTATCTTAGTCGTTTGGGTTGTATACTTCCTTGTTTATGTAATGACTCTTCTAAGACGTAATCAACCACACATTTACGTTGCGAACTGGTTCTTTGTTAGCTTTATATTAGCAGTTGCATTACTTCACATCTTTAACAACCTTGCAGTGCCAGTAAGCTTCTTTGGCACTAAATCATATAGTTTATTCTCAGGTGCGCAGGATGCAATGGTGCAATGGTGGTACGGTCATAATGCGGTAGGTTTCTTCCTTACTGCTGCGTTCTTAGGAATGATGTATTACTTTGTACCTAAGCAAGCAGGTCGTCCTGTTTATTCTTACCGCCTTTCAATCATTCATTTCTGGGCGCTAAGCTTTATGTATATGTGGGTAGGAACTCACCATTTACATTGGACGGCAATCCCTGATTGGACTTCATCTCTAGCTGCTGCATTCTCAATTATGTTATTAATGCCGTCATGGGGTGGAATGATTAACGGAATCATGACGCTATCAGGCGCATGGGATAAGTTACGTTCAGATCCAATCATGATGTTCTTAATCACATCATTGTCTTTCTACGGTATGTCTACGTTTGAAGGCCCTATGATGGCACTTAAAAGTGTAAATGCATTATCTCATTACACAGACTGGACAGTTGGTCACGTACATTCTGGTGCATTGGGTTGGGTTGCAATGGTTACATTTGGTTCTTTCTACCACATGATTCCTAGGATTTGGAATACAACAATTTACAGTGTGAAAATGATATACATTCACTTCTTCCTTATGACAATTGGTATCCTGTTATATATCACTGCACTTTGGGTGTCAGGTATTGGCCAAGGCTTAATGCTTCGAGCCTTTGATGAGTACGGAAATTTGGCCTATAGCTTCATAGAAACTGTTGCCTTTATGCATGGTCCATTAGTTGCACGTGCAATTGCTGGTATGTTCATTGTAACGGGTATGCTCTTTATGATTTACAACGTTTGGATGACGATTGCACACGCTAAACGTAACCCTGTTGAAAAACTTGCTTCTGCAACAGCGAAGGCATAAGGAGAACTAGCTATGATGAAACATGAAAGTATAGAAACTAATGCAGCGTTGCTAATTGTTTTAACACTCGCAGCGATCAGTATTGGTGGTCTTGTAGAGATCGTACCTCTATTTTATATCGAAGGTACTGTAGAAGATGTTAAAAATGCTGATGGTAAGGATGCTGTACGCCCTTATACAGGATTAGAGCAATTAGGGCGTGATATATACACACGTGAAGGTTGTTACACTTGTCATTCACAAATGATTCGTCCCTTTAGAGATGAAGCTTTACGTTATGGGCATTATTCATTAGCGGCAGAATCTCAATATGATCACCCATTCCAATGGGGCTCAATGCGACGTGGGCCTGACCTTGCACGTGTAGGTGGTAAATATTCAAGTGCGTGGCACACTAAGCATTTAATCGCTCCTCGGTCTGTTGTTCCAGAGTCAATCATGCCAAATTACCCTTGGCTGCAAGATACAGATTTAGATATATCAGATTTAACTGCAAAGATGAAAACACTTAAGAAAGTAGGTGTTCCTTACTCATTAACTAAAATCGAATACGATGCTAATGTTGAACAGTTTGGTGAAGATGTTGCAAAAAAATTGGATATTAATATGTCTGAAAAGAATTTAATGAAGGATGCCAAACTGGGTAACTTTGATGGCAATCCTGATAAATTAAGTGAGATGGATGCTTTAGTTGCTTACTTACAAATTCTAGGAACGATGATTGATTTCAGTAAGCACGATGAAGCTGAATTCATTAAGTTTAGATAAGCAACTCGCTAATAAACATAGCTAAGGTACAGATATGCTAAATGATATTTTTGAATGGTTTATGGTCATGGCAAATAACAAAAGCGTTACGCTGGTTATTTTCGTGGCAACCTTTACTGCAATTTTGATTTACGTTTACGGTAGCAAAAAACGTAGTAAACGTTTCGAAACATATCGTAATATCCCATTTCTTGATGATGACAACGACATGATTCCAAATCAGAGTCACAAGAAAGGAACAAATTCCAATACAGCAGGTGAGAAGAAATAATGGCTGATATAGACAAGGTTACAAAGCAAAAAGTTAAACATGAAGTAATTAAAGATCCACTAACAGGTGCAGAAACTACAGGGCACGTGTGGGATGATACGTTGATGGAGTTTAATAACCCGATTCCTACATGGTGGTTATGGGCTTTTTACGGAACTATTGTATTTACAATTGCTTATTTTATAATGTATCCAAGTTGGCCAACGGGTCTTGCCGAAAAAGGCTATCTCAAAGGTACAGCTGAGCTAACATATAAAGCAGATATCATTAAAGATGGTAAAAGAATCGTTGGTGGAGGCGAGGAAATTACTACTCATTGGAATACTCGTGCTTTATTAGCGCATGAAATGCAAAATGATCCCAATGAGCTGAAGCGTCAAGAAATGGTAAAAACAGTAGCAGCTACCCCTTTAGCCTCTGTTATTAAAGACCCACAACAAAGTCAGTTTGTATTGGCTTATGGTAAAGGTATTTTTGGTGATTATTGTGCTGCTTGTCATCAAGCCGGTGGTCAAGGTGTTATCGGTCATTATCCTAATCTTATTGATGATGCATGGTTATGGGGCGCTGATAGTGCAGATATTGAATTAACCATTCGTAAAGGTCGTAAGGGTAATATGCCTGCCCACAAAGCAAGTATGACTGATGCTGAAATTGCACAAACTGCAAACTACGTACTTAGCCTTTCAGGTGAAAGTGTTGATAGTGCCGCAGCAGAACACGGTAAGAAGTTATTTAATACCAAAGGTTGTTCTGGTTGCCACATGCCTACAGGTATTGGCATGAAAGCGTTAGGCTCTGCAAACTTAACAGATAAAATATGGACGCAGGCAGATGTACCTGCAGCTGTAGATGCGAAGGCTAAAGTTGCCGCTGTTAAAACTATTATTGCAAATGGTTTTAAACGTGAAATGCCCGCTTGGGAGTCACGCTTATCAAATGATGAAATTAAAGTATTAGTAGCTTACCTTAAACTCTTAAGTGCTAATTAATATCATTAAATTTGAAGTTCCAAAAATGGTCGGTTTATCCGACCATTTTTGTTTTTGTGAATTGATAATTAGCATTTGTTGGCGCTAAGTTAGAGACTACAATTAAATCATAGTAATTTTTAAGTTCTACTAAGAGAGTATTGGTATGAGTGATTTTCCTATTCCAGTGGTTGCAGAATCTGTCACGATTCATCCTCGTTCTGTTAAGGGGCGTTATCGTCTTTTTAAGTCAGTAACTCTCTATCTAGCTTATATCGTCTATTTTATCCTGCCTTGGATTCCATGGGATCGTCCAGTCGGGCAAGATCAAGCCATATTGTTTGATATGACGGCTAGGAAATTTTATATCTTTGACATGGTTATTCATGCTCAAGATATATTCTGGCTTGCAGCTTTGTTATTTTTGGCAGCAGTACTACTTTTCTTTTCAACTGCCTTAGTAGGGCGCGCCTTTTGTGGTTACTTTTGTTTTCAAACACTTTGGACTGATGCTTTTCGCTCGATTGAAAAGTTAATTCAGGGAGATCGTGTAAAACGTATTCGTTTGGATAAACAGAAGTGGAATGTTGAAAAAATCATCAAAAAAGGTTCAACGCATTTCATCTGGCTATTTTTAGCTTTCTGGACAGGATTATCATTTATACTCTACTGGGGCTATGCGCCAGAACTTATCGTTGATTTCTTTACAGGTAATGCTCCCTCAATCGCTTATTTTTCTACCTTTGGATTAATGGCCACCACATATCTAGCCGCAGGTTTAATGCGTGAAAAAGTCTGCCAGCACGTTTGTCCGTACTCACGTTTCCAAAGTGTGATGATTGACAAAGATACACTAATTCCCACCTACGACCCAGAAAGAGGCGAAGGCACACAAGGCAGAGCGAAACCTGTTAAATTACTGAAAACCCAAGAAGCTCGCAAACAAGCGGGAGTCGGCGACTGCGTAGATTGTGGTCTATGTGTACAAGTGTGCCCAGTCGGTATCGATATTCGTGATGGCATGCAATACGCCTGTATTCAATGTGGTTTGTGTGTAGATGCTTGCGATACCATTATGGATGCACGCGGATGGGATAGAGGTCTTATTCGTTATGAATCTGAAAATGGTCTTGAGCACGGTAAAACACACTTCTTTAAATTAAGAACGCTTGGTTATGGCATAGCAACATTAGGTGCGATTGCCTTCTTAATATGGAGTATGAGTGGTAAGAAGATCATAGAAGGTACGGCAAGACAAATACGTAGCCCGTTGTATGTAACAATGTCAGATGGTCGTATTTTAAATCGCTATGTTCTAAAAGTTGATAATAAATCAATGTACGATGCAAGTTTTGATGTATCACTAAAAGACCTTACGGGTGCGGTGATGGATATGGGCGAAATTAAAGATGTTTACTTAAAGCCAGACGAAAAACAGCGTATTGTGGTAAAAGTTAAAAGAAGCCGTGCAGACAGCAAAACCCAAAACACCTCCTTTCAGTTTGTGCTAACGCCAACAAAAGGCGAATTAAAAGAACCTATCTACATAGATAGCCAATTTATAAGCCCGTAATTATTATTACTAAGAGATAACTTTACTATGCAAAATTACAATCTAGTACTCACCTTAGGTGTTGGCTCTTTGCTCGCCTTTTTCCTCTTCTTTGTATTTTACAAAGTAATACATTGGAGCGGAAAAATGTCATCTTTGGCAACTGCCGCGTTGATGTTACTCATTTATATGCCACTAGCCATTACTCATTGGGCTGGCATTGATGTATTCGCGATTCATTTTGCCTTCTTTATGATGATTCCCTACGGTTTAGGGATTATCACAGGCGTTCATGCTGAGCGCCGCCATCTTGAAGGTGAAGATAGTGTAAAAAAAGGGATGCATTGGATTCCAGGCATGATCATCGTCTTTTTTATTGTATTAGCTACGGTTGATAGTTTTATTATTTCATCAGCTACCGGTGGATTAGAAAGTGGTTTATCAAAGTTATTATTACCAAAACCTGCCAGCAAGGAGATTAGCGAAAATATTAGTTCTCAATTTACGGGGGCAGTTTCTAATAACTTGCAAGATGAAGAAAAGCAGTTTGATAAATATGTGATCAAGCTAAAAGCCCAACGACAACGAGGTTGGAAGATTGGAGGTGGATGGGTAAAGCCAAAACCTTTAATGAATACGGATGTGGTTTTTCGTTTATCCGCCAATGACAAATATGGCAACCCAATTATGGGTGCAGCGACTACCGTTGAATTTCGCAGATCATCAGATAGAAAAGTAGATATACATTACACCATGAAAGAAGAAGGTAAGGGAATTTATACAACAGAAGTGAATCTCCCGCTTGCAGGTTGCTGGATGATGAAAATTCATGTCATCAAAAATGGTAACGATCATGAAGTCAAAGGCGAAACAGAAATTTCTACCATGGTTGATGGTAAGCTTCATACCCCAGAGTGTATTGATGGTGAACCAGATGTTGATGAAAAGCGAGCACGCTAAAAACACTTCATATTCATTCAAAATAAATTACAAATCATCGAAAAAGAGGGGGGGTGACCCTATAATTAAGGCTTTTAGAGGCCTATTTATAAGCCACCCCCCCCTGCTTTTCGATGATTTGTACGAAATAAAGCCTAAAAATGTCTCAAGATTGCTTCCATTGTGGCTTGCCCGTACCTAAAGGCTCTTCCTACACTGTAAAAATAGACAATGCTGATCAAGTAATGTGTTGTATGGGTTGTCAATCAGTGGCGCAGGTCATTGTTGATAATGGTTTAACCGACTTTTATAAACATCGCACCACAAAATCGACTAAGCCCTCTGACCTCATCCCCGCAGAGCTTCAAATCTATGATAATGATGCCTTGCAACAAAGTTTTGTGCAGAACACAGATGGTTCAATACGTGAAGCATCCTTAATTCTAGAAGGCATCGTCTGCGCAGCTTGTGTTTGGCTTAATGAACGAAATGTAAAACAGCTTGAAGGTGTCATAGACTTTCGCGTCAATTATTCAACCCATCGCGCCAGCCTTAAATGGGATAATGATAAAATCAAATTAAGCGATGTGCTACAAGCCATTGCAAATACGGGCTACAGCGCCCACCCTTTTGACCCCGCAAGATTAGATGCAATTCATCAAAAAGAAAAATCAGCGGCACTCAGACGCATAGCACTCGCAGGCATGGGCATGATGCAAGTGATGATGCCAGCGATTGCTATTTATCTAGGTGAAAATTCTGATATGACAGAATCTATGCGTGACTTTTTGCGTTGGATTAGTTTAATTATCACGACACCTGTGGTGTTGTATTCATCACGAATATTTTTCACCTCAGCATGGCGAGATTTAAAACGGGGCGTTTTTGGCATGGATGTCCCCGTCTCACTTGCAGTTGGTAGTGCCTATATAGCCAGTGTTTGGGCAACGGTGACTAACACGGGCGAGGTTTATTTTGATTCGGTTGTGATGTTCACTTTCTTTTTATTACTGGGTCGATTCTTAGAAATGGGCGCTCGCCACAAAGCAGGGCAAGTGGCAGATGCTTTAGTCAGGTTACTCCCTCAAACAGCCACACGAATAGCTATTGACGATAAGGGTAAAAATATTCATACGGTAGTTCCAGCCAGTGAGTTAGCCTTAGGTGATCGCGTTTTGGTAAAACCTGGAGAAATAATTCCTGCTGATGGTTCGGTTGTAGAGGGGACGAGTAGCACCAATGAATCATTACTAACGGGTGAGAATCTTCCACGATTAAAAACAGTGGGAGATGAATTAATTGGTGGCTCAGTCAATGTTGAAAGCCCACTCACCATGCGAGTTGATAAGTTGGGCGATAGCACCCTATTGTCATCAATCATTCGTTTATTAGATCGAGCACAAAGTGAAAAACCAAATTTAGCAAAGTTTGCAGACCGCAGTGCTGGGTTGTTTGTTATATTATTATTGGTGATTGCCGTAGCCGTGTTTTCAGCGTGGTGGTTTATTGACCCATCACGTGCTTTCTGGGTCGCTTTATCCGTATTGGTAATAACATGCCCCTGCGCGCTTTCTTTAGCAACACCAGCAGCACTAACAGCTGCCACCGGTAATTTAACAGAGCAGGGCGTATTAGCCACTCGTGGTCATGCATTAGAAACGCTTGCCAAAGTTACTCATGTGATTTTTGATAAAACGGGCACATTAACGCATGGTCGCTTAAAAGTTATCAACACTTTAGTACTTGGTGATAAAACAAGATCAGAGTGCGAAGCATTAGCTGCAGGTTTGGAAATCTCATCAGAACACCCCATTGCAAAAGCCATACAAAAACTTACATCAACACCTGAAAGTTTAGTGCAAATTAACGCAGAATCTGGGCGTGGTGTTGAAGGTAAGCTTGATAATAAACGCATTCGAATTGGCACAAAGAAATATGTGGAGGAACTTGCGGGCAAACTTACCCTTGAACCAGAACAAAATCATTCAAGCACAGCCGTTTATTTAGGTAGAAGAAATGAATGGCTTGCCGTCTTTTACCTTCAAGATGAAATACGTGTAGAGGCAAAAGAAGCAATAGATAAACTAAAATCTGTTGGAATCAAAGTTAGCTTACTGAGCGGGGATAACCAACAAGCCGTGCAAGCAGTATCTCAAATTCTTGGAATTGAGAGCGATCAAACAAACGCAGAACTATTACCCGCAGACAAGTTAGAAACAGTACAAAAGCTACAAGCCAATGGTGATGTTGTCGCAATGATTGGCGATGGTGTCAACGATGCGCCGGTACTAGCAGCAGCAGATGTTTCAATCGCTATGGGCAGTGGTTCACAACTTGCACAAGCCAGTGCAGATATGATTTTATTGTCAGAAAATCTTAGTCATTTGCCATCATCGATAAAATTAGCTAAACGAATGCAAACCATTATCCATCAAAATTTTGCATGGGCGATTATTTATAATGTGGTTGCGATACCATTAGCTGCAATGGGTTGGGTAACACCTTGGATGGCGGCAATTGGTATGTCAATGAGCTCGTTGTTAGTGGTTTTAAATGCACTACGGTTAAAGAGTTCTAATCCTAAAGAAAAGTAATATTTCATCTATTTGCATAAAATCTGCACCTTATACCACTCTAATTGCAATTTTTACTGTTGTAATAGTTGCTCTTATTTAGAGGAATATAAGCAATGAATATTTATATTAAATGGACTTTAATTGTTTGTTTCAACGCTATTTTTTGTATGATTTTCGCGTTTGATTTTATGAAGACCATCGGGGGTGCCTCAGGGGTTATTGCTGGCATTATTTCTTTTATTTTGTTTTATGTAAAACTAGATGAACACTTATTGAGAACTAAGAGAAACGTATGGCGTAAGGCACTATTTATAGCCGTTGTTACTACTGGGTTGTTTTCGTTATACCCAATGCTACCCATGATCAGTGGTTCTTTAGCATTGGAGATCACAGGCTCATTTTTTAATTTACCCTCATCGGGTATTGCACATAAAAGTTTCCTGCCTATTTTTAGTACCACCATTGTTACAGGTAGCTTCCTTTCTCTCTTTGTATTATTGATCGCATTTTTACTACGAATCTTATTTTTCAAATATCCTAAGCTTGTAAAAACTGTCGTCGATAGTGACTAGGTGAAACTCCCAAAACTTGCCCAAAGTGATGACGTAAATTCATCGCTGACCCAAAGCCACTTTGTTCTGCAACTTGATCGATACCAATTTGTGAGCTTTCTAAAAGTTCACGTGCAAAATTGATACGTTGGCGTGTTAACCATTCTTTAGGACTAATACCTAAACTATTACGAAAGTGTCGGTCAAAGCTTCTACGAGAGAGATAAGCACGATCTGCCATTTGGCTTATCGTAATAGGTTTGTGTAAATTATCAACGGCCCATTGCATACTGCTACTCAAATGATCTGGTTTTACTAACACGGTTTGGTTTGCGTATTGCGCTTGTCCACCTTCACGCTGCGGTGAAACAACTAAACGCTTGGCGACTTCATTACTGATACTCGCGCCGTAATCTTTACGAATAATATGAAGCCCTAGATCAAGTGCAGAAGCACTGCCAGCTGAGGTATAAAGCCGTTCTTCTTCAGTGAAAAGAACATTAGCTTGAAAATTAATATTTGGGAATTTAGATTTAAACGTATTTTCATAACGCCAGTGTGTAGTGGCTGATTTATTATCGAGTAAGCCTGTAGCAGCAAGCACAAAAGCACCTGAGCAAAATGAAACAATGGTGCCTCCTGTTTGATGAAAATGCAGAAGTGCATGCACTAACGCTTCAGGTACATCAACATCAATGCCGCTCCAACCTGCAATCACTGCCATGTCATAATGTTTGAAACCATCCTTTTTATTAAAAGTATGATTAGTAGTTACCTGAAAGCCACCTGTTGCGGTTACCGCTTCAGATTGCAACGCGATAACATCAGTTTGATACCAGTTTTTAAAATCAGGGCGAGGTAAAGCAAACAGCTCAATGGCACAACTAAATTCAAAGGTACAGAGATTCGGATAAGTTAGTATGGCAACACGTTTACTAGACATGGCTTGATATTATCTAATTATGGCTTTTAAGCCAATAGATGATTTTTTATTCTTCGGTAGAATCGTTATTCGATACAAAATTAAAGACAGAATATATGTTAGAACTCAGACCCAGTTGTGAAAATTGTAATAAATTACTACCACCAGAATCGAATAATGCGAGAATCTGTAGTTACGAATGTACCTTTTGCGGTGACTGTGTTGATCATATACTAAAAGGAGTCTGTCCAAATTGTGGTGGGGATTTTGTTATTCGTCCTATAAGACCAGCAAAGTGTTTGATTATCGATCCCGCAAGTAAAACTGTTATTTATAAACCCCTTAGAAGTTAAACAGGAGAAAAATCATGTCATCAGCCGTATCAAGAATTCCTGCCGCAGATTCAAAGTCCGCACTTGCGCACTTTGAGAACCTACTCGCCAACGAAACAGATTGTTGGGATGTAAATCATGCCATCAGTAATAATAGGCAAGATTTTGTGCTTTTAGATGTTCGAGGCGAAGAATCCTTTGAAAAGGGTCACTTACCTGAATCTGTAAACTTACCCAATTGGAAGGTCAAAGAACCTGCTTTGGGACAATATCCTGCTGATACATTATTTGTTGTTTATTGTGCTGGCCCACATTGTAATGGTGCTGATAAAGCAGCAGTACATTTGGCAAAGCTTGGTCGCCCTGTTAAAAAAATGATTGGAGGCGTGACAGGTTGGATTGACGAAGGTTTTGATTTGGTGATGTCTGTATAAAACCTGTAACATCGCCTGTAATTTCCAAGGAATCGTAAAATGAATATTCGTCACGCAGTAAAAGAAGATTGTGCTGTGCTTTTAGAATTAATGAAAAAGTTAGCCATATTTGAAGAATATATTGATGACTTTGCCGTAACAGAACAAGATTTATTTGAGCATGGCTTTTCAAGTCATCCTACCTTTACTGCGATAGTGGCTGAGCAAAGTTCATCAAGGAGTTCACAAGAGTTACAAGGATATTTGGTTTATTACATGATTCCATTCACCTACAATTTAAAACCAACTTTATTTATTAAAGAACTGTATGTGAACAAAAAATCACGGGGTAAAAGCATAGGAAAACAACTTATGAAGTACGCTATTAAAGATGCTAAAGAAAAAGGCTGTGGGCGAATGAAATGGGATGTGCTAAGTGATAATATTCCAGCCCAATCATTTTATAAAAGCTTAGGCGCAAAGTATGATCAGCGCTGGCAGGGTTTTGTTTTGGAGGTCTAGTTTAGGTTTAAATAAAGGTTTAGTCATGTCTGATATCAAGTTCACCAAAGAAGAAAAAGAAACACTGATCCCAAAAATAAAAATGTACCTATACGAAGAGCTTGATCTTGAGATTGGGAATTTCGATGCTGAGTTTTTATTAGACTTTTTCAGCGAAGAAGTTGGTCCATACTTTTATAATCGTGGTATTAAAGATTCATTGGATATGCTCGATACACGCATGGAAGAAGTTAAAGAGTCCATCTATGTACTCGAAAAAATAGCAAAGAGATAACAAAGAGATAAGATATGCCCAATATTATTAGAAGTAAAAAATTCACAGCTAATAAAGCATGGGATGCGCTCGATATTGCCAGCATGAATGGTATCAGCACACGTTTACACTGGAGCGACCAACCTTATGAATGGCATATCAATGATGGCGAAGAAGTTTTTGTCGTACTAGATGGTGTGGTGGATATGCACTATAAAAAGGGTTCAGAAACTCTCATTTCAACACTTGAAGTTGGCGATATGTTTCATGCAACGGTTGGTACAGAACACGTTGCTTACCCAAAGGGTGAAGCCCGAATCTTAGTTATCGAATGCGAAGGAAGCAAGTGAGGATTTGCTAAAAAAACATGAAAAAACTATTTGCGGGTATTGATCTAGGCACGTCAGGTTGTCGATTAATGATTATTGATGAGGATAAAAAACTTCATCACAGTAACACGATGTCATATTCAAATCCTGATGAGCAATCCCCAAAACTTTGGTGGCAAACTGTTCAAGCACTACTCAAAAACCTAGCCCCAGAGATAAAATCAAATCTTCAATCAATAGCTGTTGATGGAACATCAGGAACGGTGTTATTAGTTGATGATAGCGGAAATCCGATAACAAGGGCATTGATGTATCACGATTTGCGCGCCACTGAAGAAGCTAAAATAATTAAAGAAATATTACCTGCCAATAATGGAGGGCAGGGTGCATCAGGGTCATTGGCCCGTGTATTATGGTTGTTAAAGCATCATAAAATACAAATCATCGAAAAAGGGGGGGGGTGGTCTAATAAAATACATATTTCACACCAAGCAGACTATATATTAGGGAAATTAAGTAATAACTATGCCGTGAGTGATGAGAATAACTGCCTAAAACTTGGTTATGATGTGATCAATCAATGCTGGCCTAATGAGTTTGAAGAGATTGCCATCCCTCGTTCACTACTACCCAAAGTTTATCCCGCAGGGACTTCCGTAGCGACGATTAGCCCGCAACTTTCTGAAGATTTACGCTTACCTGAAAGCTTACAATTAGTTACAGGCACGACAGACAGTATTGCCGCTTTTATCGCAACCGGCGCAACCAAAATAGGGGATGCAGTGACTTCATTGGGGAGTACTCTTGTTTTAAAGTTAATTTCTGATAAACCAATATTCTCATCAGAACATGGGGTTTATTCCCACCGCCTACAAGATAAATGGCTAGTAGGTGGAGCGTCTAATTCGGGAGCCAAAGTACTCCAACAATACTTCACACAAAATCAGATTGATGAAATGACAAGCCAGTTATCACCTGATAAACCCACTAACCTTAACTACTACCCATTAGTTAAAAAGGGAGAACGCTTTCCTATTGCAGATACAAACAAGCTTGCAATGCTTTTACCAAGACCAGAGTCAGACCAAAAATTCTTTCATGGCATATTAGAAGGGATTGCTGATATAGAAGTACAAGGCTATCAAAAACTTATAGAACTAGGTGCGCCCAAAATTACATCTATACGCAGTGTTGGTGGTGGCAGTAAAAATACCGCGTGGACAAAAATTCGTAGAAATATTTTCGGTAATAATCAATTGAAAATTGATATGATGACACCTATGCAAACCGATGCTGCTTATGGCTCGGCTTTATTAGCAATGAAAGGATATTCTAAGAATGATCAGTAGTTTCTTCAAAGGTATAGGCTTTGCCTTTAGTGGTTTTTCATTAGTGTTACAAAAAGGGATTCGTCCATTTGTTGTAGTGCCATTACTCATTAATATCATCGTTTTTTCGCTTGGCATTTGGCTAGCAAAATCACAATTTGATAGTTTAATGGATAAAATGTTGGGCTGGTTACCTAGCTGGCTTTCATGGTTAGAATATTTACTATGGCCATTTTTTGCCGCTATGATCTTTATTGCCGTTTATTACACCTTCACTATCGTGGCAAACTTGTTGGCATCCCCGTTTAACTCTCTCTTGGCAGAACGTGTTGAACAAAAACTCAATGGTTTGCCTGTGTCAGAATTCCGTGGTTATAAAGCACTGGCAGGTACGATTGGTAAAACCATGTTAAGTGAATTAAAGAAAGTGCTTTATATGCTTAAATGGTTGCCAGTCTTACTAATAATCAGTGTGATTCCTGTTGTAAACCTAATCGCTCCCTTTGCTTGGATTGCCTATGGTGCTTGGATGTTGTCTTTACAATACACAGACTTTGCAATGGGTAATCACGAATTGTTTTTTAAAGATGAATTGAGTTTATTACGCAAAAATAGGGCGCTCGCGCTTGGCTTTGGTGGCACGCTTACCGTGTTGATGATGATACCTGTGGTAAACTTTTTCGTGATGCCTGTTGGGGTCGCAGGTGGGACGGCTTTGTGGGTGAAGCGACTATCTACTCAGGTTAATTTGCCAATACAGAAGTGAGTAGTTAAGTGATTAGGTCAAAGGTAAGATTTAACTTGGAATCTAAAAGGCAATTATTGCTAATAGGCATTGTATTGGCTTTATTTTTTGCAATTTTCTTTATTCAGCCTATCCCACAAGATCAGGATTATCATCAGTTTGCTGATCAAAATGCACTTTTCTTTATACCTAACTTTTGGAATGTTATCTCCAATTTACCTTTCGTGATGGTAGGGATTATAGGTTTAGTTGCTATTCTAAAACAAAAGCTACACGGAAGTCTTACGGAGCTCAGTTCCAATTACAGTATTTTTTTTGTTGGTTTAATTTTCACAGGTTTCGGTTCATCTTATTATCATTGGAACCCAAATAATGCTTCATTAGTCTGGGATAGAATACCAATGACTATTTCATTTATGGCTTTTTTCACAGCAATTCTCGGTGAGAATATCTCAATAAAATTGGCTAAACGCTCACTTTACCCATTATTAATTATTGGTTTTTTAAGTGTGATTTATTGGTTTGTAACGGAATCAAACGGTACAGGGGACTTACGCCCTTACATTCTCGTGCAATTTCTACCCGTGATTATAATTCCACTGATTTTATGGCTTTATTCATCACCCTTATACAGGGCAACGCTATATTGTTGCAGTTTTGATTGCCTATGTAGTGGCAAAAGTATTAGAACACTTTGATAGAGAAGTGTTTGAAATCCTAGAATTTATGAGTGGGCACTCAATCAAACATTTAGCG
>JALSLX010000037.1 GCA_026988095.1 Thiotrichaceae bacterium | reverse complement strand
TACAGGGCAACGCTATATTGTTGCAGTTTTGATTGCCTATGTAGTGGCAAAAGTATTAGAACACTTTGATAGAGAAGTGTTTGAAATCCTAGAATTTATGAGTGGGCACTCAATCAAACATTTAGCGGCAGCAGTAGGGACATATTTCTTTTTCTTAGCGCTTAAAAAGAGAAAACTTCGTTAGACTTATTGTTATTAGGCTTAGACAAATTCCCTAAATATGCTTAGTCGTAATGTTTATGGTAAGTACGTCTTTTACCCGCACGCTGAGTAATCACACCTTCAATCTGACTAAATTTTATTTCAATCGTATCGTAAATATCATTCAATGGAGCAAGGAAGTGTCTTTCGTCTTTAATGCGTAGTTGGCGAAAGATATATTCACCTTTATTGTCTACAGCAAAAACATAAGAGCCATCACGTGCGACGTAACCAGGGTCGATGATTATGATACAGCCTGTCGCAAATTCTGGCTCCATACTGTCATCAATAGTTCTTAGTGCAAAAGGTTCAGCCGCCGAACAACTATCGCCTTCACTTAGGTTGCGCTTGAAAGCGTCTTGAATATTTATCTTAACTTCTTCCATAACTACACATTCCTTGAATTATCTTTATTGCGACTAAACTCTGTTTCTTGCACGTGTCTTTCAGGTTCGTACCAATGTAATTTATCGTGAAGTTTGACGACTTCACCTATTATAGTTAAGGTGGGAGCACGTACACCAGAATTAACAACTAGCTGTGGAAGTGTAGCCACTGTGCCAATATGTACACGTTGGTTACGAGTAGTGCCTTGCTCGACTAATGCCGCTGGCATATCGCCAGACATTCCGTGAGCTTGTAATTGCTCACTAATAACGGAGATGCCTGTTAAACCCATGTAGAAAACGATGGTGTGATTTTTTTGGGTTAATTGCTCCCAATTAAGATTGATACTGCCATCTTTTAAGTGACCTGTGGCAAAGGTAACAGATTGCGCATAATCACGATGTGTTAATGGGATGCCAGCATAAGATGAACAGCCAGAAGCGGCCGTGATAGCGGGAACAACCTGAAAAGGCACATTGTTTTCAGCCAGCGTTTCAATTTCTTCACCACCACGACCAAAGATAAAGGGGTCACCACCTTTAAGGCGTAAAACTCGTTTACCTTGCTTGGCAAGTTCTACCAATAAATCATTGATTTTATCTTGTGGTACGGCGTGATTGTCTTTTTCTTTGCCGACATACAAGCGTTCTGCATTACGGTTTGCCATATCCAAAATAGGTTTTGAGACTAAACGATCGTAAACCATGACATCAGCTTGCTGCATTAAGCGTGCGGCTTTAAATGTGAGTAGATCAGGATCTCCAGGGCCAGCGCCAACGAGATAAACCTCGCCCATTGGGTTTTTCTCTTCGCCCTTAGCTAACAAATCATCCAGTAATAATCGGGCAGAATGATCTTGTCCTGCATAAACCAATTCTGCAAACGGTCCTTTTAGTGCATTCTCCCAAAATTTTTTGCGTTGCTCTTGCTCTGGGAAATGCTGTTTAACTTTCTCACGATATTCTTCTGTGATACCCGCTAAACGTCCGCAAGCTGATGGCACTAAGGTTTCTAACTTCATGCGAAGCTGACGAGCTAAAACGGGTGATGCACCACCGGTTGAAACGGCAATAGTTACGGGTGAACGATCCAAAATAGAGGGAAATATAAAGCTACATAACTCAGCATTATCTGCCACATTCACCATAATATTAGCATTGTGTGCTTGCTTAGCAACTTGTGCATTAACTTCGCTGTTATCAGTTGCTGCAACAATTAAAAAAGCAACGGTAATGTCACTTTCTTGGTATTCACGTTCAATGACGGTAACTTTATTATCTGTAGCAAGTTGTTTTAATGTGTCGCTAATCTTTGGCGAAATGATAGTGATTTTCGCATTGGCTGTTAGCAGGTTTTTCACCTTACGGCTGGCCACTGAGCCTCCACCTATCACTAAACAATGGCGGTCTTTCAAATCGAGAAATACGGGATAATGTTTCATGTCTATTTACTTTATTTTTTAGGTTTTTCTTTAGATTTTTTCTTACGTTTAGGGCGAGATTGGTATTTTACGATACCTTTTACTAGCTCACCATAGGGCAAACTTTCAATATCACCATACTTTTCTAATGAGGTTTCCATCGTTTGATGTACATTGACAACTGTTTTAAGCTCAAGATCAGGCATTGATGTCATCAAATTCTGCAAAGCCAACATGCCCCCTGCTTGTACTTGTAGCTCTTTGTTGTGTGGCATAGGACCATTCACCGTAACTACTTTTAGAGAGAAGCGAGCGTTATTTCGCATACTATCTAAAACACGAGTACAACGAGCCATTGCAATTTCAGATTGGCAAGCAACACATTCACGTGTGGCAATTACAAACTTTCGTTTTAGCTGGCAATCACAACGGCGATTGGTGATAGCTTTTTCGAAAATACACCTATTGGGGTTTAGTTCATTATAGGTAGTGCGGTATTGATCTTCATCCACAATGAAAAACCTATTTTTCCCATTCCATTGTCACAGTCTCTTCGCGTTTCTCCATTAATAACTCTTCAGCCTGTAATTGATTAGCAGCATGGATCATTTTTACGGTAATCCCACCATTTAAAGGAAGTTCTGCTCGCATATCACGTGTGAATTTTTTTGCATCTTTAAACTCTTCAAATTCTTTTTCAAATTTAAGATTTTTAACAATGGGAGTAGGTTGGGTGATTTTATAAATGAAGTAAGGCATGGATAAACAATCCTAAATAACAATATTAAAGTGATTATGGGGTCAGCCCATCAGTATATCAACTTTCTCTAATAAAGGTGTGGTTAATGGTAATAGACGTTTTCGCATAACAGTACCAACAGACTCATTACCACTAAAAATTGGGATGAGGGTATGCTCGCCCATTTGTGCGAGTACCAGCATGGCTTCAACTAGAGCATGATCAGCTTTATCTAGGGTATTGAGAAGAGCCTTTAGCGCGTCGTTATCGGATTTATTGCAAACAGTTTGGCTATGTTCGATAGCAATTTCTATCGAGCGTGTACCGCGACTATCCAATCTTAAGGTATGTATGGGCAAATCAAAATACTGTCCAATCGCAATAAATAATGAAATGACCACATCTTGATCGACTGGTTTTTTAAACGAAAGTTTGATGGTTTCTAGCCAACGCTGTCCATTTGCATCGAGTAACTTGCATAACGTTATAGCATAGCTATTTTCTGCTTGGATAAGTGGAGCGAGTCTATTGGATATTTTAGCGTGATTATTACAACAGCTATTATCTAACGGGATTTGCATCGGATCGGCATGTAAGAAACCTACATAAAAAGGGTTACGTCGTTTGGCACGCGCCCAGAGCTTTTCTCTATCATCCAATGTAATGAGATCACCTTGCAGGCAAAGCCGCACCATATTTACGATACTCACTTGCTGCTCTTCAAAAGGCAAAAACTCCATTAAATAGGCAGCTAGTTCTTTTCCTAATTCACCCTTTGCAATTTCAGGATATTCCATCAAACGAATAGCAACTTCGGTGGTAGGAAGAGCCCACCAAGCCCTCACTCCAATATCATGACTGATATTAGGCGCATGAACGACAGCTACAACAGCTTCTGGTTCACCTAATAACAGCATATGTTCTAAGGTATTATCGGCATGCCCCATACGCGTCCAGCGTTTAAGAAATATTGGGTAGCCACCAGGCGATCCAGTGATTTTAAGAGAGAAAAGTTCTTTAACGAGCTTTAAATATTGTTCATCACGGGTAGTTGGGTTTAAAACAATCTTAGCTTCCCCTTGATCGGTAAGCGCATGAACTGTCATAGTGCCTTCGTTGATACGAATAGCTTGTAAATTTTGCGCTAACAGGACATTTAGACGCAGATTGTCTTCGTTAGACAGCTCCATTTTAAAAATTAAAAGATAGAAGCTTGTTTTTGCCACGGAAGAACACGGAAGGGCACGGAAAAAAATACAAAAGAAATATTTTCTGTGTATCTTCCTTGTTTTTCTGTGTAGTTCTGTGGTTAAAGTTTGTTATTTTCCTTGTATCTTCACACAAATCATCGAAAAAGAGGGGGGGTGGTATATTAAAAATAGGTTTATTTAACCCACCCCCCCTGTTTTTATGCATTTTATGCACCCTATCGGGTTGTCGTCGCGGAGCTCCAACATGGTCTCGCTCCGCTCGGCTCGATGATTTGTACGAGATGATCTTCAAGGTTAATATTTAAGCATCAGTTTCAGGTAGTTTTACCTGAATACTTAACTCACGCAATTGTTTACGTGGCACATCAGCAGGCGCTTCAGTCAACATACACGCTGCGGTCTGTGTTTTAGGGAATGCAATCACATCGCGGATAGATTCTGTATTGGTCATCAACATCACCAAGCGATCTAAACCAAATGCCAATCCACCCAAAGGAGGACAGCCAAACTTTAAGGCTTTTAATAAGAAACCAAACTTATCATCCGCTTCTTGCTCAGAGATTCCAAGTGCATCAAAGGTTGCAGACTGCATATCACTCTGGTGAATACGAATTGATCCGCCGCCGACTTCATAGCCATTGATAACCATATCATAAGCATCAGACAATGCTTCGC
>JALSLX010000036.1 GCA_026988095.1 Thiotrichaceae bacterium | reverse complement strand
ATTATGGCGGAGAGGCAGGGGCGAAAACCCTGACTAGTTCGATAACATTACGCTCAACCTAAACTCCCCAATTAAGCCCATGTGTCTCAAAATTATACTTTCATTTTCCAATGGGCAATATCGGCAAACCCAGCTCTTTCAAAAACTCATTATGTTTATTAGTTGATTCAACAATCGATTTTTCCAAAGCAAGCAACTTTTTATTTTCTTCAAGCAAATCAATCTGTACTTCTGGCAATGCCGTACTCACATAGCGCGAGATATTGAGATTAAAATCATTCTTCTCGATCTCTTCCATGCTCACACGGCGAGAATAGCGCTTTTCTTCTTTACGGTGTTGGTAGGTATCGACAATTTTTTCGATATGCTCAGGGAGTAATTTATTTTGGCGTTTATCTTTTTCAAAATGTTCGCTGGCGTTTATAAACAAGACATCATCGGGCTTTTTACATTTTTTTAGCACTAAAATACAAACAGGGATACCTGTAGAGAAAAATAGCTTGGCAGGTAAGCCTATTACCGTGTCGATGTTGCCATCTTTTAAAAGCTTTGTGCGTATACGTGATTCAGCACCACCACGGAACAATACGCCATGTGGCAATATAATCGCCATTGTGCCCTCTTTACTCAAGAAGTGAAACCCATGTAGGAGGAAGGCAAAATCAGCCGCTGATTTAGGGGCTAAGCCATAGCTTTTAAAGCGAAAATCTTCGCCCATGGCTTCATTTGGTTCCCAGCGATAACTAAACGGTGGATTCGCCACCACTGCATCAAAATGGACTTTTTTAGCGGGGTTTTCTTCGCTTAAAATATCCCAGTCATTCAGTAAAGAATCCCCGTGATGAATCTCAAACTCAGAATCTTTCACGCCATGCAATAACATATTCATGCGCGCCAAGTTATAGGTGGTGATATTCTTTTCTTGCCCGAATATTTTACCGATGCCGTGCGCGCCTAACTGATTACGCACATTCAATAATAACGAACCCGAACCACAAGCAAAATCCAGCACCTTATCGAGCTTTTTCTTTTTGCCTGTGCTTGGGTCTTGACCGTCAAGCGTGACAATCTCAGATAAAATACTCGAAATCTGTTGTGGCGTATAAAACTCACCCGCTTTTTTACCCGAACCTGCCGCAAACTGCCCAATCAAATATTCGTAGGCATCACCTAATGCATCGCTATCGGTAGAAAAGTCCGCAATACCTTCAGCGATTTTAGTGATAATGGTACAGAGCTTTTTATTGCGCTCGGTATAGGTTTTACCCAGCTTCTCAGAATCCAGATTGATTTCAGAGAACAAACCATCAAACGCACTGGCAAAGGATTCATTTTCGATGTATTTGAAGCCTTTTTGTAAAGTCTCTAATAAAGCATTGTCTTGTGTTCTGGCTAACTCAGCGATGCTTTGCCACATAAAATCAGGCTTAATCACATAATGCACTTTACGGCGCATTTGCTTTTCAAAGGCTTCAATATCCTCAGGGTTTTGTTCATACCATAGCGCGAGGGGTGAACGCTTATCATCATCAACCTCTGGGTAATCCCTGCCTAATTCCTTTTTTGCAGAAGCCTCATAGTTATCCGAGAGATACCGCAAAAACAGGAATGACAACATATAATCACGGAAGTCATCCGCATTCATCGCACCGCGTAAATCATCGGCAATTGCCCATAGGGTTTTACCGAGTGCTTTTTGATCTTGTTCAGTCATGTTTATTTATCTCGTTTGTTCTCATGTTTTAGGCTGTGCTTTTCGAGTTGCTTCAACTCACGGTCAAAATCAGATTCTATAACTTGCGTTTTATTATATTTTTCATATTCTGCAAATGCTTTTTGATTGGCTTGTTTTCGTGTGACTTTGCCGTGCCCTTCCAGTATTTTGTATTCGTTAAAGGCTAGGAATTTATTCACGCTCTCGGCAAAACTTTGCATATCAAAGGACTTTCGGCGTTCCACAATCCCCTCGATATAATCAAAAAAGCCACTCACTGCACGTTCAAGCTGTTTAATTTCTTGCTCATTTAGGTAGTTTTTACCAATGGTTGCATCAGTTTTTAAAACACGCCCAGCGGGTGCATTTTTATAGGTACTCATTCCCATTAAGGGCTTGCTTGCATCTACCTTGGCGTTAATAATTTCTGCCGAGGTTTGCCCTGTAATGGCAAAATGAAATTTATCTTGTACTTGGGCATAAAACTGGCGGGTAATGCTTGATTGCGGATCGTAGTCAATACTACATTCGGCAAAAATATCGGTAATCTGTTGATAAATACGCCGTTCACCGGCACGTATGGAGCGAACCCGCTCAAGTAACTCTTTAAAGTAATCTTTACCAAAATATTTGCCATTTTTTAAGCGTTCATCATCCATGGTAAAACCTTTGATGATGTACTCTTTAATCAGAGCTGTTGCCCAAATTCTAAACTGTGTTGCTTGGCTAGAGTTAACACGGTAGCCCACTGAAATGACGGCATCAAGGTTGTAATATTTCACCCCTTTGGTTTGTGTCTTTCCTGCTATAGCACCGTGTTCAGTGGTGTGTTCCAAAATGGAACACACCACTTGTTCTTGCAATTCACCACTATCAAAAATATTTTTTAAGTGTTTACTAATGGCAGGACGTTGCACTCCAAATAACTGTGCCATACGCTCTTGAGTCAGCCAGAGCGTTTCATTATTGAGTAAAACCTCTACTTTTACCTCACCACTTGGCGCGGTATAGAGTAAAAACTCGGTGACTTCATCTTTAAGACTGAGCGTTTGCTTTGGTTTGTTTTTCTTCATTAAGCCATTTCCTCAGACGCGGGGAAAAGCTGCTGCATTAAGCCTTTTTTATGGGCTTTGAGGGATTCTATTTTTTTGGTTTGTGCTGTAATTAGGTCATCAATGGATGTTAGGCAGTTGGCAATTTTTTGTTGTTCTGTTGTTTTAGTATCTGGATATGAAAAAGAAATCTTTTTAATAAGAGTACCGCTCAGATTTTCTTGACCACCTTGGTTGCTTATTCTTCGTATCTCATCATAACGGGAAGTCAAGTTTTGAAATATAAAGTCTATATTAATTCCTTTTTTCAAAACAATAGCAGCACAAGCTTGATTGATGGCTGCTTGAATACCTAATTTTGCTACTTTTCCTCTTGTTTTCCCTTGCCCATACATTGCCATTAGAATTGTCTTTTTTGGCAAAATTTTAGCTGATGATTTTTCAAGCCCAATCTCAGTAATATACTCATTCGCAACATCTATAGTATTAAAATTAATTAGGGTTGTTGTAACCCAAGGGATTTTTCCGTTCCAATAAGCCTTTTTTGTACGACTAGGAGTCCCACCTGAAGAAACTAAAGCAATCTCTCCTATAGTAGAGATATTCCAATCCCCCGTATCCCGAAATTCAGGAAAGCGTCGTTTGGGGATGGTTTCGCCTGTCGCGGGGAAGAGTTGCTGCATGAGTCCTTTTTTATGCGCCTTGAGCGTGTCGAGCTTTTGGGTTTGGGCGGTAATGAGTGTGTCAATGGAGCTTAGGCAGTTGGCTATTTTTTGTTGTTCTTGTAGTGATGGTAATTTAACTAAAAAACTACTTAACACCTCTTTAGTAATTGTTTTTATTATTCCACCAGGTGCCTTTTTCTTTTCAATCTCAAATAAATTTTGAATGACGTAGGATAAAAAAAACAATTCTGTTGGTTTATAAAAACTTTTAAATAACAGCAAGGTTCTATCAATATATGCATCATATTGAGTAATAGCCACCCTCCCAATTGAACCTTGTATTGTGACAATTAATGTTCCTTTAGCTATAAAAATACTTTTCTCTGCTGCTGCTGCACTAATTTTCCTTTTTGTTGTTGCTTTTAATCGCATATCATCAGATACATCAAAGACCTGAACAAATGGCACCCCATTCTCATCATCGTACCATTCAGGTAATCCATATGGTTGTGGAAAACTTCCTCTACGAAATGTTGCTAATTTAACTAGAGTTATCTCCTCCCAATCATTCGCACCTCGAAACTCAGAAAACCTCAACTTTGGCACATTACTCATTAAACTAACCTGCTCGTAAGGTTAGGTAATAAATTTAAAGCACACCCCCCCACTTTTTCATCATTTTGTGTTGAACCACAGATAGACACGGATAAACACAGATAAGCCTTATTCATCACCATCTCCAAGTTCCGTATGCGTACCCA
>JALSLX010000035.1 GCA_026988095.1 Thiotrichaceae bacterium | reverse complement strand
ATCAATCTCGAAGCTTGTTTATTATTACCTCTGGTAGAATGAAAATATTTGCCAATGATGAAGAAGGCAGTCAAACAATTTTTACCTTCTTAGAGACTGGTAGTTTTTTTGGTGAACTCAGTCTATTGGATGATGATCCTCGCTCTGCCTCCGTCGTTGCAGTTGAAGATTCAAAAGTACTCACTCTTAGTCACCATAATTTCAATGAGTTTTTATCCAACCATCCCGAGATCTGCCCCGCGCTATTTAAAGCACTCACAACACGTATTCGCCAAATGGACGACACCATCTGCACCTTAACGTCACGCGATATTTATGGACGATTAGTACAAACACTTTACAACTCCGCTAAAGAGCAAGCAGACGGCACACTTATCACTCAACGCCTTACACACCAAGACCTAGCCGAAATGGTTGGCTCATCAAGAGAAATGATCAGTAGAATTTTTAAAGAATTAAAGGTAGGTGGGTATATTGAAGTTGATAAGAAACAGATTATCATTAAAAAACAGTTGCCCAATCGTTGGTAAATGCGTTTAAACTAATTTAATTCCTTGGAATTAAAACAATCTACAATTATCCGTTCATCACATTTAATGAAAATTATAAAAATTAAGTCCTATACTCATATCCTGTATTGGAGAATGAACATTATGCGCTTTTCTAGTTTTATCTGGGAGATACATAAATGTCAAATAATCATGGAATGCACGCTTTATCTAATATTGAAGCCTTTTGCTCATCATCACATGTTAGAACACCAGGAGAAAGTTACGGCAGACTCTTCAACTTACCCCCTTTAAATACACACCCGCGATCACTAAAAAAATTAGGTGAACAAGGTGGCCCAATGGATGGTGGAACGAATTCAAACCGTACCAGCTCCGTTGATGTAGGAGATATATTTTTTGGTCAATTTATTGATCACGATATTACCCTCGATGTTGAAACCAGTCTTTCATCAACTGTAAACCTTAGCCAGCTTCACAACTCACGATCCCCCTCTTTAGATCTAGATAATATCTACGGCTTAGGACCTGAAGCTCAGCCCTATTTATATTTTGCTAGTGGAGACTTCTCTGGTATTAAATTGCTAACGGGTGCTGATAACCCAAACGCAACCGACTTACAAAAAAATGACGTCGTGAGGTCAATTGGTGGTCGCGCCATTATTGGTGATCCGCGTAATGATGAAAATAGAGTGATCTCACAGTTACAGCTCGCCATGATCCGCTTCCATAATAAAGTAGTTGATGAATTATCAGCTGATCATCACGGTTCTGAATTATTTGAAGCATCAAGAAAGTTAACCACTTGGCATTACCAATGGGTAGTAATCCATGATTTCTTAGTGAAGATATGCGGCGCAGCGGTTGTGAACGATGTTTTAGGTAGTGGTTGTCAATTTTATAACGCAGATTACGGTGATGCATTTATTCCTGTTGAGTTTTCAGTAGCAGCCTATCGCTTTGGTCATTCTATGATCCCCCAAAAGATTCAAATTCAAAAGAATGAATCAGCCCTTGAGTTATTTGGAGCTTTCCTAGGAAGGGGCTTTGAAGAATTAAGTGACCTAAAAGCTGTCGTTGACTGGCATGAGCTAGTAGAAACCAGCCAGGCTAGAATCGTACAAAAAGCAGAAAAAATGGATACTAAAATGGCCAAGGATTTACTTAGGTTGCCCTTTATACCACCCACAGCAGAACAATCTCTCGCCACCAGAAACCTATTACGTGGGCAAGGTTTCTTACTACCCTCTGGAGAAAACATTGCTTCGGCCATGGAACGCCCCCAAGCAGAAATTGATGCTGTAACACAAGCAGCAACTACAATCGCTGGTAATAATATTGATATTTCAACTGGAACACCTTTATGGTTTTATCTACTAACTGAAGCTGAAATTATAGGCAGAGAAACGACTAAAAATAATTTTGACTTAGGTGAAGGGCTTGGCCCTGTTGGTGCTCGAATAGTTGCTGAAACCCTCATCGGACTTGTGAAACTTGACTCCAGATCCTATTTATCTGAAAATATAAACTGGGAACCTAGTGATGGGATAAACGTATCAACCTTAGGTGAAATGCTTACATTTAGTTGAAGAAAGGCTAATCAAGCCCAATTATGCCACTTCGTGGCATAATTGGGGGTCGAGCCAATCACATTCCACTAACCACACAACGCAATATCCCATACTCAAACTCGCCTTCTAGTTCATCAAACAATGGCTTTAGCGCATTTTCTTGTTTACTGTTTAACAGCTCTGCGGTGTTTTCTATGGTGGTAATATCAGCGTCATCTATGTCTAAAACATCGGCTGAGCTTAACATTCCTGCCTCTATTACGTCTGCTAAATGTGAATATATTGTGCCTGTTGATAACTCACGCTTTTCGGCAATTTCTTCTATTGTTGCACCATCATTGTAAAGTGCCAAGGTTTCATTGATGGTGTCGGAGAAGTTATTATTGAGCAATTCTGGCAAGGGGTATTCACGAATCACATCCATAAACTGCGTGCCGTATCGCTCTAGCTTCATATCACCGACACCGTTGATGTATTTGAATGTTTCGTCCGTGTGCGGGCGCTTTTTTGCCATTTCTATCAGTGAGGCATCACTGAAGATGACAAATGGAGGCACGCCTTGTTCGTTGGCTAATTCTATTCTGCATTCGCGTAATGCTTCGAAGAGTTCTTCGTCTATTGCGCGTAGTTTGGCTTTGAGTTTTCTGCCAGTACCCACTCCCGCTGTTGATGTTGATGTTGATTTTTCGGGCTTGCGGTATTTACGTGCGATTAAGGTTTCTTCTCCACGTAATAATGGGCGGGATTTTTCGGTGAGTTCTACACCACCGTATTCTGAATTGGTATTAAGAAAGCTTTGTGATATTAACTGCCGAAACAGACTGCTCCATTCGTTATTTTTAAGGTTTTCACCAATGCCCCATGTGCTGACTTTGTCATGACCAAATTGCACGATGCGATCATCACTTTTACCTAATAACACTTTGATTAAATACGCTACACCAAAGCGCTGACCCGTTCGATAAACGGTTGATAATGCTTTTTGTGCATCTTCGGTGGCATCCCATGTTTCTGGCGGATTCATGCAATTATCACAGTTTCCACAAGGCTCTTTCATCTCTTCATCAAAGTAGCTTAATATGGCTTGGCGACGACAGCTTGCCATCTCGCACAGCCCTAGCATGGCATCGAGTTTTTGATTGCTTAGGCGTTTGTATTCTTCACTGCCGTTGCTATCCATCATCATTTGGCGCAAGAAGATGACATCTTGCAAGCCATAACTCATCCATGCATCAGCTGGGTCGCCATCACGCCCTGCTCTACCGGTTTCTTGATAATAAGCTTCAATGTTTTTAGGCAAGCTTAGATGCGCCACAAAACGTACGTTGGGCTTGTCGATTCCCATACCAAAGGCGATGGTCGCGACGATAATAATGCCCTCTTCTCGCAAGAATCGTTTTTGATTATTTGCGCGTACTTCAACGGGTAAACCTGCATGATAAGGTAATGCGGTTAAGCCTTTGTCGCTCAACCATTCTGCAGTGCCTTCTACTTTTTTACGCGATAAACAGTAGACAATACCTGCTTTGCCTGCGTGTTTATTGTTTATGAATTTTAATAACTTATCGCGCGCGTTTTGCCCTTCTGCAATCGTATACGTGATATTGGGGCGATCAAAACTATTGACATAAACCCCCGCATCATCAAGTTTGAGTTGCTGGATTATTTCAGCACGCGTTCTGTTATCAGCCGTGGCAGTAAGCGCAATACGTGGCACATTTGGGAACTGCTCTGGCAATGCCGAAAGACGCTGATATTCTGGACGAAAATCATGACCCCATTGCGAAACACAGTGCGCTTCATCAATCGCAAACAAAGCGATTTGGCATTGTTTTAACAGATTGAGCGTTTGCGGCGCGAGGATTCGTTCGGGTGCAACATAAAGCATCTGTAGCTCACCACGAAGCAAAGCTTCTTCGACTTCTCGCTGTTCAAAACCCGTCATGGTGGAGTTTAAAAATGCCGCTTTAATGCCTAACTGAGTAAGCGCATCGACCTGATCTTGCATAAGCGCAATTAAGGGAGAAACGATAACCCCGACACCATCACGCACCATTGATGGAATTTGGTAACACAGCGATTTACCGCCACCTGTGGGCATTAAAACAAACGCATCACCGCCACCGAGTAATTGCTTGATGATGTCTTTTTGGTTGTGTCGAAAGTCGTTATAACCAAAAGTTTTTTGTAGGGTTTCTTGGGCTTTTAGCATAATTTATGGTTTATAAATATGAATTAGCAAAACAAACGGGGAAATAAGATTATTAACAAGGTATTTAGCAGGTTTTAATAGACCACCCCCTCTCTTTTTTGCTTTTATGTATGCTCTAGGCGTTAAAAAGTATATCGCTACATCTTCTGAAGGAAGTGTCGATGCTGGTTGAAACAAAAGATACAGCTTTTGTAAAATACAAATCATCGAAAAAGAGGGGGGGTGGTTAATAAGAAACGACATTTTAAACCTTATTTTCCTCCACTAGCACTTTCTGAATAACTTCCTACTGATTCTTGCCATTGATTAATGATATTACAATATAAATCAGCCGTTTTTACGGTGTCATAAACGGCAGAATGAGCCTCATTCGCATCAAACTCAAAGCCCGCTGCTTTTACAGCACGAGCTAAAACCGTTTGCCTATATGCCATTGCCGCCAATGTTACTGTATCGAAGGTACTGAAAGGATGAAATGGGTTACGTTTCTTCTTTATCCTAGCGACCGCCGCATTTAAGAAATTTAAATCAAATGCCGCATTGTGACCGACTAAGATCGCACGCTTACATTTATTAAGTTTCATCTCTTTGCGTACGATGCTAAATAATTCATCCAAACATTTCTTTTCATCTACTGCTATCGCTTGGCGAAAGGGTAAGTCAGGATCAATACCATTAACTTCTAGTGAAGCAGGTTCGAGATTTGCGCCTTCAAACGGGGCGACATGCCAGCCGTAAGTTTTATGTGGGTGAATAAAGCCTTCTTCATCAAAACGTAACGTCACTGCCGCAACTTCTAGTAAGGCATCAGTTTGGTGATTAAAACCACCTGTTTCCATATCAATTACAACGGGTAAAAAACCACGAAAACGTCCGCCCATTGGGGCGATAACACTGTCTTCTACTTCACTAGAATTATCATCTGATGAAGTGCTTAATAATGGGCTATTTAATTCTTTTGTCATGGTGAGAGAGCTTACAGGATATACCTGAATAATACACAAATTAACGTTGTTTTAAGAACACCATGATTTTATGACCCACCTATACAAATCATAGATACAAACTGTAAGATTTAAGAAATAAAACGCAATATAATTATATTGACCTCACAAGTCATTGTTATTTATATTGATTATTTTATGATATTCATTTTCTTTAGATTACCATATAAAAATGCTAAACTATCCATCTAATTAAAATACAGTGAAATAGATTATGAGTGACAATAATTACAGTAGTGTTGATGCCGATGTCGATCCGCAAGAAACATTAGATTGGACAGAATCTTTAGAAGCCATTATCGAAGCCGAAGGTGTTGAACGTGCCCACTACATTATCGAACAACTTATCGATACGGCACGTCACAACGGCGCTAACCTTCCCTACTCTGCTAACACCGCTTATATCAACACAATCCCTACGCATTTAGAAAAAGCAAATCCGGGTGACTTGTCGATTGAAAGTCGTATCCGTTCTTATATTCGTTGGAATGCCGCTGCTATGGTTGTTCGTGCTAACCGTAAAAGCTCAGAGCTTGGTGGTCATATTGCATCGTTTGCATCATCTGCAACCCTTTATGATGTGGGCTTTAACCACTTTTGGCATGCACCTTCACCGCAAAATGGCGGCGATTTAATCTATTTCCAAGGGCATATCACACCGGGTATTTATGCGCGTTCATTTATGGAAGGTCGCTTTGATGAAGAAACGATGGATACTTTTCGTCAAGAAGCAGATGGGCCTGGGCTATCGTCTTATCCTCACCCTTGGTTAATGCCAGATTATTGGCAATTCCCTACGGTTTCGATGGGTCTTGGTCCAATCAAGTCGATCTATCAAGCGCGTTTTATGAAGTATTTACAGCATCGCAAACTGGCTGAAACCTCTGAACGTCGTGTTTGGTCGTTTGTGGGTGATGGCGAGGTGGATGAGCCTGAAACTTTAGGCGCTATCTCACTGGCAGGTCGTGAAAACTTGGATAACCTCACATGGGTTGTTAACTGTAACTTACAGCGTTTAGATGGCCCAGTGCGTGGTAACGGAAAAATTGTTCAAGAATTAGAAGCTATGTTCCGTGGCGCTGGCTGGAATGTTATTAAAGTGCTTTGGGGTTCTTACTGGGATCCTCTGTTAGCCAAAGATAAAGACGGCATACTTAAAAAACGTATGCTCGAAGTGGTTGATGGTGAATTTCAAAATTATAAAGCGAAAGATGGGGCGTATGTTCGTAAGCACTTCTTTGGTAAATACCCTGAGCTTGCGGCGATGGTTGAGAAAATGTCAGATGATGATATCTGGCGTTTAAACCGTGGTGGACATGACCCTCACAAGGTTTTCACCGCTTATGATTCTGCAGTTAACCATAAAGATCAACCCACCGTTATTTTAGCGCACACGGTAAAAGGTTACGGCATGGGCTCTGCGGGCGAAGGTCAAAACCGTACTCACTCACAAAAGAAGTTAAGTGAAGATGAGATGATTGAGTTCAAGAACCGTTTTAACATTCCATTAAGCGATGAAGACGCGGCGGCGGCAAAATACTATCGCCCAGAAGAAGGCTCAGAAGAGCGCAACTACATGCTTGAGCATCGTAAAGCGTTAGGTGGCTCGTTACCTGTTCGTAATAGCAGTGCCGCACCGCTTGAAGTTCCGCCTTTAGAAGTATTCCAGCCCATTCTGGATGGTTCTGGTGAACGTGAAATGTCAACCACAATGGCGTATGTGCGCTTATTAACATTACTGACACGTGACAAGAAAATGGGTAAATACGTAGTACCGATTGTGCCAGATGAAGCTCGCACCTTTGGTATGGAAGGTATGTTCCGTCAACTCGGCATTTTCTCTTCCGTGGGTCAGTTATACGAGCCACAAGATAAAGAACAGGTGATGTTCTACAAAGAAGATAAAACAGGTCAGATTTTAGAAGAAGGCATCAACGAAGCTGGCGCGTTTTCATCTTGGATTGCGGCAGCTACAGCTTACAGCACGCATGGCGTGAACATGGTGCCATTCTATATTTATTACTCGATGTTTGGCTTCCAACGTATTGGCGATTTAGCTTGGGCGGCGGGCGATTGTCGCTCTCGTGGTTTCTTAATCGGCGCTACGGCTGGACGTACCACACTGGCTGGCGAAGGCTTGCAACATCAAGATGGTCACGGCATGGTACAGGCTGGGTTGATTCCAAACTGTATTAGTTATGACCCTACCTTTGCTTATGAAATGGCCGTACTGATTCATGATGGCATGAAGCGTATGTATGAAAAACAAGAAGATGTTTACTACTACATCACGGCGATGAACGAAGCTTATGTACAACCTGCTCTACCAAAAGGTGCGGGTGTTAAGAGCGGCATCATCAAAGGTATGTATTTACTTAAAAATGGTGGCAAGAAAAAGAACAAGGTTCAGCTTTTAGGTTCTGGCACGATTTTACTAGAGGTTATCGCGGCAGCTGATTTATTAATGGAAGATTGGGGTGTTGATGCTGACATCTGGAGTTGTACCAGCTTTAATGAATTAGCACGCGAAGCTCAAGATGTTGAGCGTTGGAATCGTCTACATCCATTAAAGGATGCAAAAGTGCCCTATGTTGCACAACAACTTAAAAGCCATCGTGGTCCAGCAGTTGCGGCGACAGATTATATTCGTCAGTACCCTGAGCAAATACGCCAGTGGATGCCAAATACCTACTCTGTATTAGGCACAGATGGATTCGGACGCAGTGATACCCGTGTAGAGCTTCGCAAACACTTTGAGGTTGATCGCTTCCAAATCACCGTTGCTGCACTCAAAGCGCTGGTTGATGAAGGAACTTTACCTGCCGCGAAGGTCGCTGATGCAATCAAGAAGTACGGCATCAAGACTAATAAAATCAACCCATTAAAAGCTTAGGAGGCTACGAAAATGTCTATTAAAGAAATCGTAGTACCCGATATAGGTGATTTTGATTCGGTTGAAGTTATTGAACTCTTGGTAGCTGAAGGTGATGTCGTTCAAGCTGAAGATTCACTGATTACTGTTGAGTCTGATAAAGCGTCTATGGAAATCCCGAGTAGTGAGTCTGGCAAGATTCTTAAATTGAAAGTAGCACTGGGCGACAATATCGCGAAAGGCAGTGTGCTTTTGATGATGGAGGTCGATGATTCAGTTCAAGCTGTGCCAGAAGAAGCTCCGTCAAAAGTACCGCCAAAAACAGCAGAAAAACCTGCTCAAGAAAGTATTAAGCGAGAGCAAATGGCTCCAGCCAAATCGACGCCTTCAAAAGCATCAGCAGGTAAAGTGCAAGGACACAAACCCTCACCTACTGCAAAGATTGATGAAGTTCGCTTTAGTAAGGCTTATGCCAGCCCATCTGTTCGCAGGTTTGCACGTGAGTTAGGCGTAGACCTTGGCAAAGTAGAAGGCACTAGCCGTAAGAATCGTATTAACAGAGATGATATAAAAGGCTTTGTTAAAAAGGCGATGTCAACAGGCGGTAGCGGAACAGCACTTGGTGTTAAACCTATGCCTGAGATTGATTTCAGCCAATTTGGTGATATTGAAAGCCAATCATTATCTAAAATCAATAAACTCACGGGCGAGTTCTTACATCGCAGTTGGGTAACCGTACCGCACGTCACACAGTTTGATGAAGCAGATATCACCGAGATGGAAGCCTTCCGCAAACAAATGAGCAAAGAAATGGAAAAGGATGGCATTAAGATTACGCCATTGGCTTTCATTGTTTGGGCGGTTGTTGCATCGCTTAAAGCCTTCCCTCGTTTTAATAGCTCCTTAGATTCTACCGGTGAAAATCTGATCTTAAAGAAGTATTTTAATATCGGTGTAGCGGTTGATACGCCGAATGGATTGGTTGTACCTGTGATTAAAGAAGCGGATCAAAAATCATTGGTGGAAATTTCACAAGAGATTCGTGAACTAGCCATTAAAGCACGTGATAAAAAACTCAAGCCTTCTGAAATGCAAGGTGGCTGTTTTTCTATCTCTAGTTTAGGTGGCATTGGTGGTACTAAATTCACCCCAATTGTGAATACACCTGAGGTTGCAGTGCTTGGTGTATCGCGCTCTAAGATGGAACCTGTCTGGAATGGCAGTGAATTTGAGCCGCGTTTAATTCTTCCGCTTTCGCTCTCTTATGATCATCGTGTAATCGATGGCGCAGATGGCGCTAGATTTACTTCACATTTAAGTAAAATGTTGTCTGACATTCGTAGAATGATGGTCTAAAGTCCTTGTAACTATCTTCAATCTTTCTTAACCAAATAAATATAAGATGTAGATAGCCACAAATTATATATTTAACTACACTTTGATTAGTGACAAATAGAGATAAATTAAGTGAGCAATACAATAGACATACACATTCCAGATATTGGTGATTTTGATAAAGTTGAAATCATCGAAGTATTAGTTAAAAAAGGTGATGAAGTTCAAGCAGAAGATTCATTAATTACCGTTGAGTCTGATAAAGCATCAATGGAAATTCCTGCACCATCGGCGGGTACAATTGCGGATATGAAAGTAGCCGTTGGTGATAAAGTAAAGCAAGGCAGCTTGATTGCGTCGCTTATTCCTTCTGATAGCACATCAAATAGCTCTAATGACACAGCTACTACTGATACAACAGAAGAGAATATGGCTACAGAGAAGCCTGCTCCAATTGCCGCCACCAACAATGCCGAGGCAGATCAACACGCACAGTTAGTCGTACTTGGCTCAGGGCCTGGTGGTTACACCGCGGCTTTTCGTGCCGCTGATTTAGGCGTAGAAGTTATCTTAATCGAAAAATACGATAACATCGGTGGAGTCTGTCTAAACGTAGGTTGTATCCCATCAAAAGCCCTGCTTCACACCGCTCAAGTTATTAACGAAGCAGAAGAAGCTGATCATTTAGGTGTAAGCTTCAACAAACCAAAGATAGACATTGATAAAGTACGTGATTATAAATCAGGCATCGTGAGCAAACTCACAGGCGGTTTAATACAACTCGCAAAACAACGCAAAGTCACCATCGTGCATGGCTACGGAAAATTCACCTCAGCTAATAGCATTGAAGTGACAGAAGAGGATGGCACTAAAAGCTCGATAGGTTTTGATAACTGCATTATCGCCGCAGGTTCGCGCGTGACTAAACTCCCTTTCATTCCGTGGGATGATCCGCGTGTTATGGATTCAACAGATGCGCTAGAACTTGAAGAAGTGCCTAAACGTATGTTGGTTGTCGGTGGTGGTATTATCGGTCTAGAAATGGCGACGGTTTATGATGCCTTGGGTACTGATATTACGGTTGTAGAGCTGGGTTCTGGTCTTATGCCAGGAGCTGATCGCGATATTGTTCGCCCACTTGAGCGTCGCATCAAAAAGAAATATGAAAATATCTTCTTAGACACTAAAGTTTCTGAAATAAAACCCACCAAAGAGGGTTTAGTGTGTACTTTTGAAGGTGATAAAGTTGGCAGTAAAAAAGGCGCACCCGAAACCGACACCTTTGACCGAGTGTTAGTCTCTATCGGTCGTAGTCCTAATGGTAAACTGATTGATGCTGAAAAAGCAGGCGTTGCTGTTAACGATTGGGGCTTTATCGAAGTGGATAAACAACAACGTACCAATGTAGATCATATTTATGCAATTGGCGATGTTGTCGGTCAACCGATGCTTGCACACAAAGCAACACACGAAGGTAAAACTGCCGCGGAGAATGTTGCAGGTCACAAAGCATTCTTCGATGCACGCGCTATTCCATCCGTTGCTTACACAGACCCTGAAATCGCATGGATGGGTAAAACTGAAGATGAATGTAAAGCTGAAGGCATAGAAGTCACCAAAGGCGCATTCCCTTGGGCGGCAAGTGGCCGATCTTTGAGTATCGGGCGTAATGAAGGCATGACCAAGGTACTTTTTGATAAAGAATCTGGTCAATTAATTGGCGCAGGAATCGTTGGAACAAATGCTGGCGAGTTGATTGCAGAAGCAGTCCTCGCTTTAGAAATGGGAGCAGATGCTGAGGATATTGGCTTAACGGTTCACCCTCATCCAACTCTTTCAGAAACGTTAAACTTTGCAGCAGAAGTTGCAGAAGGGACTTGTACCGATATTTATGTACCCAAGAAAAAATAAATTGATGACTTAGATCATCAGAGAAAAAGGTTCTTAAGGAGAGACTGATTAAGTCGATTAGAATTTAGCGTAGAAAAATCTGTCGCAATTTTTCATGACGTGAGACGTAATAGTCATTCTATTGCGCCGATCTTCGTGAAAAATATCGACTGATTTGACAAGCTAAAAATACTTGGACTTGATCAGGCTTTCCTTAATTAAGGGCTTTTTTTACTCTCTAATTATCGTTAACAAATCACATAAGCTAAAAACATAATTATAGTTCGCTTTTTGTATTCTTTTGTATTAAAGTAATACAACAATAAAACAAAGGGACTTATGATGAATACTTTCACAAACACTACTCTTAGCCTAATTCATTCTGTTAGCTCGACTCTATCAAGAATAACTGCAAAAAAATTACCACAGCAGTTTTTATTTTTATTAACGGGGTTTTTAGTATCACAATTCTTTTTGTTAAATATTCTCTATTCTCAACATCCCCAGGGTGGTTGGGTAACTCTCTTTGGCAATATTAGTACGCTTTCTTTGATTACCGTTATTTTACTGGCAATTATCGCTTGTCTCATCACCTTGTGGCATTCTGCGGCTGACACAGTAACCACAACACCTGTAACAAGAAAGACTAGAACACAGAGCTATTCCAAACCAGCAACTTTTATGAGTGTTTCGCCTGAGTAAATCAAAGGAATACGTGATCGTAACCACGGTGGCACGTCAGACTCCTGTAAAAAGTTTTTAAGGCTTATATTCACGCCTCGTTTATGGTGATAAAGCTTCTCGCCACCCTGTCGAAAACGAACCGTTATTGGACTATTTTCATCATATTGAAAAACTGACAAGGCAGTTAAAGAATAATCTAGCGATGCTATATTTAAAATAGCCTGAGGATTTTCCCATTCAATAACTTGTTTAATATTATGATCTTGTAATGGCTTCATAATATACAATTTATCTTGATAACGTCTTATTTCTACTCCCTCCCATTCAACAAGCGGTTGAGAATCTTCACCTGCATTAACAACATCACTAAAGATATGTTTTAGCTTTTTCTCTGAGGGTGGATTAAAACCATTTACCGTTATCCAATAACGAATCAGTAGCTTTTGTTTTGCCGAAGAAAAATTCTGGAATTTAGAAAGTGTAAGCTTATCGCTGTCTGCAGGGCTACTTTGTATTGATAATAAATCTTGCTCAGCATATTCATCTAAAAGCTGTTTTGTTTCAGCTTGAATACTGGCAGAACGGCTAATCGTTTTATCAATACTTGGCCAACGCTCTCTAAGCTCTGGCATTATTTTATTACGTAGAAAGTTACGATCAAATGCAGAATCTTTATTACTCGGATCTTCTATGAAATCTAATTTATTCTCTTTCGCATAAGCCACTAAACTCTGACGAGAATAATTCAATAAAGGTCTTGCGTGTTTCCCTAAGCCAAAAACTGTAATGCGCGACATTGCCGCCAAACCTTGCACGCCAGCACCTCTAAAAAGCTGTAATAATAATGTTTCAGCTTGGTCATTTTGGTGATGTGCTGTCAGCAAGACTTCATTTTCTTGCAATGATTCACTAAAAGCAGCGTATCTCGCCTTACGAGCTACATCTTCTAAGCTCTTGCTTTTTTCTATAGTTAAATTTAGGTATTGGATTTCGATTGAAATATTTAGCGTATCACATACATTCTGGCAATGAGGTACCCAATCATTCGCTACTTTTTGCAAGCCATGGTGGATATGCATAGCTCGAATTTGATAGTTATTCGTTTGAGAAATCTGTGATGCAAGGTGTAGCAATACATGAGAATCCAAACCACCACTATAGGCGATAAGGATTTTTTTAGACCGCGTGAGCGCTTGGAGCTGTTTTACAAAAACCTGAGGATTAAGACAGGAACTATGATGACTATTAAGAGTTGAATTTACCAAAACTCATTAAACGTTGATAACGTTTCTCCAGCAACTGATCTGAATTTAAAGCGCGTAGCTCTCTAAGACTACTTTCCAAAGCCTCTTTAATACTGAAAGCAACAGCATCAAAATCACGATGGGCTCCGCCCAATGGCTCAGGAATAACACGATCAATCAAGCCTAATTTACTAAGCTTATCCGAGGTAATTCCCAATGCCTCAGCCGCATCTGATGCTTTTGATGCATCTTTCCAAAGGATTGAAGCACAACCTTCTGGTGAAATAACGGAGTAAGTGCTGTATTCGAGCATTAAAACACGATCAGCCACCGCAATAGCTAATGCACCACCTGAACCACCTTCACCCGTAATGGTTGCAATGATTGGTGTACGAAGTTTTGACATTTCGTACAAATTACGTGCAATCGCTTCACTTTGCCCGCGCTCTTCCGCACCAATACCTGGATATGCACCCGGTGTATCCACAAAAGTGAGGATTGGCATATGAAATTTTTCTGCCAGCTTCATTAAACGCAAAGCTTTACGGTAGCCTTCTGGACGAGGCATACCAAAGTTACGTTTAATATTTTCTTTAGTATCTCGCCCTTTCTGATGACCAATAACCATCACAGGATGACCTTCAAAACGTGCTATACCACCGATTATGGCTTTATCATCCCCATAAGCACGATCACCATGTAACTGCTGAAAATCTGTACAAATACGATCAATAATATCAAAGCTATATGGACGTTGAGGATGACGCGCTAACTGACCAACCTGCTTAGCCGTCAATTTTGCAAAGATTGTCTTAGTCAGTGATTCAACTTTGCTTTCAAGTCGAGCAACTTCATCACCCAGATTTATATCTGAGCTACTTACATAGCGAAGCTCATCTATTTTTGCTTCAAGCTCAGCGATGGGTTGTTCAAAATCTAGGAAGTTTGGGTTCATCTTTTAACACTCTTTTGAATACGCTTTAATATCTTTATCTACATCTACGCATTAAATATGCTTTTTAATACTTTTTTAAATTATGGCAATCTAATTATGTCGCTAAATTAAGTTATTCAGACTCTTGATTAGCAATTTCAGAATGTACTTTATCCATATCAATATCTTTTACTTTATTGATAACATCTTCAAGCTGAGCAGCATTCAACATGCCGGGTTGAGAGAATAAAACCACTTGTTCACGGAAAATCATTAAGGTTGGAATTGAACGAATTTGGAAGTGACCCGCTAACTCTTGCTCAGCCTCAGTATCTATTTTACCAAATACGATATCTTCATATTTTTCAGATACTTCATCATAGATTGGAGAAAATGACTTACAAGGCCCGCACCATTCGGCCCAAAAGTCGACAATTACAATATCATTTTTTTCAATGGTTTCTTCAAAGTTTGCTGCTGTTATATCTAATGTTGCCACGTTTACTCTCCAATTTTATGTTTATCCACTTAGTCTTCTTTTTTGATGACTCAAGTTATCCGATACGCTTCTTTTGTTTGTGCAATATAAGTGTAAGCAAGCTTAATATCAAGTTTCACTCTAGAAGATAGTATTTAGTAAAAATAATATCTAAATTATCTAATTATGAGGCTAAATATAGGTTTTAACTTATACCACCCCCCCTCTTTTTCGATGTTTTGTATTCTATTTAGGACGAAAAACAATGAAAAACTGGAGAAATAGTTATTAGAAATGACTATTTTATTCTGTATTCTGCCGAACGTGCGTGTGCCGTAAGCCCCTCCCCATGCGCCAGCACCGATGCAATCTCACCAAGTTCAGATGCACCTTCTGCCGAACAACCGATCAATGATGAGCGTTTTTGAAAGTCATAAACACCTAATGGTGATGAAAAACGAGCTGTTCTTGAGGTTGGCAATACATGATTAGGACCAGCACAGTAGTCACCTAAAGCTTCTGCAGTATAACGGCCCATGAAAATAGCCCCTGCATGGCGAATTTGTTTGGCCACTTCTTCTGCATTATCTACTGAAAGTTCCAGATGCTCAGGTGCAATGTAGTTTGCTATTTCAATTGCTTCATCCATATTTTTTGTTTGAATAACAGCGCCTCTACCCTCCATTGATGCACGAATAATTTGTGCACGCGGCATATCTTCTATCAACTTATCAATACTTTGCATAACTTTTTCAATGAACTCTGCATCAGGAGAAACTAAGATTGATTGTGCGTCCTCATCATGTTCTGCCTGTGAAAATAGATCCATTGCTATCCAATCTGGATCTGTTTTCCCATCACATACAACTAATATCTCAGAAGGCCCCGCAATCATATCAATACCGACTGTACCAAACACCATGCGTTTAGCTGTTGCCACGTAGATATTTCCTGGCCCTACAATTTTATCAACTTGGGGAATGCTCTCTGTACCATAAGCCAACGCTGCTATAGCTTGTGCACCACCAATAGAGAATACGCGATCAACTCCTGCTAATTCTGCCGCTGCAAAAACCAACGGGCTAAATTGACCTGCAGGCGTTGGCACGACCATAATCAATTCTTTGACACCTGCTACTTTTGCAGGAATAGCATTCATCAATACCGATGATGGATACGCAGCTTTTCCGCCCGGAACATATAAACCAACGCGATCAAGTGGGGTAACCTGTTGCCCTAATACCGTGCCATCAGCTTCGGTGTAGCTCCATGATTCCATTTTTTGGTGTTCAGCATAACTCTCAATACGGTCTGCCGCTTTTTTTAAAGCTTTGTATTCTTTTGTTGAAAGACCATCCAGTGCAAACTCCAACTTACTTTTAGGAATTTCTAAATGCTCCATGCTGGTTGCACACATGCCATCAAAAATATTGGTGAATTTTATAACCGACTTATCTCCAAGATCTTTAACATCCTTCAAAATACCACTGACCGTATCAACAACTGACTGATCCGAAGCACTGTCCCATGCAAGGCGTTTATCAAGCTTTTTCCAAAAATCTGGCTCGTTTGTATTTAATTTTTGTATATTCATATTTTTTACCTAGGCAGTACGACGTTTTTCAACGGCAGTTGCCAGCTCTCGTAAAACTTTTTCAGTATCAGGCCAACCTATACAAGCGTCGGTAATGCTTTGACCATATCTCAGTGAGTCTTTATCTTTACCTTCACCATTTTGATTACCTTCAACCAAATGACTTTCAATCATTACACCACTAATCGCTTTATTACCGTTTGAAATTTGTTTTGCAATATTTGTAGACACTTTCGGTTGATTATGGAAATCTTTATTACTATTTGCATGGCTAAAGTCAACCATCAATGTTGCGGGTAAACCTGCTGACTCCAACTGTTTAACCGCATCTGTGACACTAGCTTCATCATAATTTGGTTCAAGTCCACCACGCAAAATGATATGACAATCATCATTTCCTTTTGTCGTAAAAATAGCCGAATGACCCTCTTTTGTCACCGATAAAAAATGATGCGAATGAGACGATGATTTGATCGCATTAATCGCAATATCCAGATTACCATAAGTGCCATTTTTAAAACCAATTGGGCATGAAATCCCTGATGCTAATTCACGATGCGCCTGACTTTCCGTTGTACGTGCACCAATAGCCCCCCATGAGATTAAATCTGCGATGTACTGCGGGGATATTAAATCAAGATATTCTGTTGCCGTCGGCATGCCCTGCTCTGCTAAAGTAATCAATAAATCACGAGCAACTTGCAAACCTTTATTAATATTAAAGGTACCTGTTAAATCAGGATCATTAATTAGGCCTTTCCAACCAATACTGGTGCGAGGTTTTTCAAAATACACACGCATAATGATATGCAACTGATCTTTTAACTCTTCACGCAATACCTCTAATTTTTTAGAGTATTCTAAAGCTGCTTCAGGATCGTGAATTGAACAGGGGCCAACCACCACAATTAAACGATCATCATCACCGTGTAAAATTTTATGGCTTGCTGCACGAGCATCAAATACTGTTTTCGCGGCAGTTTCTGTCAGCGGGTATTGTTTAAATAAAGTTGCAGGAGAGTGCACTTCCTCTACGCCTGTTATTCTCACGTCGTCTGTTTGGTGTTTAATTTCATTTGTCATAACATCTATTTCTTTTATATGCCTTTATTTATCTACTTTCTACGACTTTTTATTAACAGCTTCTTTAATTTTCTCTAGCAAATCGCCCAATATTTCATGTTTCATTTTCATTGAAGCTGAATTTACTATCATACGTGAGCTTATATCTGCCATGTGTTCAAGCGGTACTAAACCATTGGCTTTTAAGGTGCTACCTGTTTGAACTACGTCAACAATTATATCGGCAAGCCCAACAATCGGTGCTAATTCCATCGAGCCATAAAGCTTGATAATTTCTATCTGTCTGCCCTGTTTAGCAAAGTAATCACGCGTACAATTTACAAATTTTGTCGCTACTTTTAGTTGGCCTTCTGGTAAAGCTTTATCGGCAAAACCTGCTGTCATCAACTTACATTCGGCAATATGTAAATCGAGCATCTCATACAAGCCTTCGCCACCATGCTCCATCAATACATCTTTACCGGTTACACCTAAGTCTGCCGCGCCATATTGAACATAAACGGGTACATCAGTTGCACGGATAATAACCAATTTTATATTATCATGATTGGTATCAAGTATTAATTTTCGGCTGGTTTCAGGATCATCCAACGCTTTAATACCTGCCGCTTCTAACAATGGCATAGTTTCTTTAAATATGCGCCCTTTTGACAGCGCAATTGTGAGTGTTTTATTCATATTCTTAATCTAAATAACTTTAAGTAATTCGTTGGATTTTAGCACCAATACCTGTGAGTTTTTCTTCAATCTTTGCATAGCCACGATCGGTATGATAAATACGATCGACAATGGTAATTCCTTTTGCTGCTAAACCAGCAAGTATTAAACTAGCAGATGCGCGCAAATCAGTTGCCATCACTGGCGCTCCGCGTAGTGATGGCATACCTGCAACTATTGCAGTGTTACCTTCTAGGCGAATATTCGCCCCCATACGCATTAGTTCTGCCACGTGCATCATACGGTTTTCAAAAATGGTTTCAACCACAACACCAATACCTTCTGACACACAATTCATTGCCATAAACTGCGCTTGCATATCTGTTGGGAAGGCAGGGTGTGGTTCGGTACGAATATCAACGGCTTTTAGTTTACGACCCCGCATATCTAACTCAATCCAGTCTTCACCTACTTCAATGCTTGCCCCACATTCACGGAATTTTTGTAACACTGCATCCAAGGTGTGAGGCGCCGCATTTACACATTTAACTCGCCCGCCTGTGATAGCTCCTGCAGCAAGATAAGTACCTGTTTCAATACGGTCTGGCAAAACAGAATACTCTATGCCTTTGAGCTTTTTAACACCCTCTACAATAATGGTGTTTGTGCCCTCACCTGTGATTTTTGCACCCATAGCATTTAAGCAATTAGCAAGATCTACCACTTCAGGCTCACGTGCCGCATTTTCTAAAACGGTTGTACCTTCAGCCAGTACTGCTGCCATTAATAAATTTTCTGTGCCTGTGACTGTTACCGCCTCCATAACAATTGTAGCGCCCTTTAAACGCTCACATTTTGCACGAATAAATCCTTCGTCAACCGTGATTTCAACCCCCATCGCCTCAAGACCAGAAAGGTGAATATTTACAGGGCGACTACCAATGGCACAACCACCTGGCAAGGATACTTCTGCATAGCCGTATCTAGCTACTAATGGCCCAAGAACAAGAATAGAAGCACGCATAGTACGCACTAATTCATAAGGTGCTATTTGATTTTTAATCGTAGATGTGTCGGTTGTAATATTGTTATTTTTATCCGTTTTAACGGTAACGCCCATGCCCTCTAATAGTAGAGCCAGAGTTGCCACATCTTTCAGGCGTGGAACGTTCTTAATCGTCATTTTACCGTTAGCTAACAATGCAGCTGCTTGCAATGGTAGAACCGCATTCTTAGCACCTGATATTACAACATCACCTTCAAGGGGTGTTCCACCTTCGATTTGAAATACATTCATTAAAAAATCCTAATAGGAAAGAACTAATGGATTAGCTCTAAAACGAAAAGAAGCAATGATAACGAAAAAGGAAGCTAGATGGTATATAACTAAGTAGCTTAGTGGCTAATTTATAACTTTATAAGAGAATGATATGCTTACACGAGGAATTTGACGGATTGATAAGGCCAAATGTCCTCGATTTTTGATACACCATACTTTTATAGGCAAATATCTCAGGCGATATTTAAAACAGAATGTAGTTTATTTGTTTTGATTAATGAAACTATTTGTTCTTGCGCATTTATTATATGTAGTTTTTTATTTTTTATATTACTTAAGCGTTTCCAAGCTAATAGCACTGCAATTCCTGCACTATCAATTTTCTCAAGTTTTGATAAATCTATGGTTACGGAATTTACTTGAATATCATCAAAGTGAGCCTTCGCTTTTTTTAATACCACAGAAGCATTAGAAAATGATAACTCCCCACAAAGATTAAAACCTTCTTCGGTACAAACAATGGGTAAATACTCTTCTCTCATCACTATTTTGTCGCCTTATTACGTTGTTATTTTCTTTTTATATTTTCAAGACGAGTAATGAGCGCATCTAACCCTTTTGCAGTCACTTCACGGGTGAAATTAGTACGGAAGTTGGTAATCAAGTTTACGCCATCGACTTGCACATTATAGGCTTTCCATTTTCCCGAGAGATTACGCACATCATAATTAGCCGCAATAGGCGCACTACCTCTGGGTGTTACAACAGTCCTAACCGTTACATAGCCTGCTCGTTTACCTGCTACTGAATTACCTGCTCGTATATTAGCACCTATATATTTCAGCATGATTTTCCCATAGCTTCTTACTAACATTTCACGATATGCATTAGTAAACCTAGTTCTTTGTAATTTTGATGCTTTTCTCCAGTGTTTGCCCAGAGTTAGCTTTGCCATAGCATTAAAATCAATAAAAGGAAGCATATCCCTTCTAATCATTGCATCAAGAAATTTTGAATCTGCTTGGTATCTTGCTTTATTTTTATATAACTCGTTAACCACACCCCTTGTCACTTTTAGCACTGCATTTTGCGCATCGGCAACATCATTTCCTTTTGCCATTGCTGAGAAACCAAACAATAAACTTAGGCTTAAAATACAGAATGGTATGATTTTTTTAAATTTGAATCTTTTCATTTCACGAATTCCTTAACTTTCACTTCGTATTATTAGTACTTATTACTAAACGTTAGTTCCCTGCTTTGTTGCAACAACCTTGTGAAAAACAAACATACGAGGGATGTTTTACTAACTCTAGCGAGTAAATATCCTCTACTAATCTTTAGTTGTAAAACTAACTAACAGCTTTCCAATGATCTCTTCCAACACAACAGCTGATTGAGTTAATGTGACAGCGCTTCCTTCTGTTAGTACGTCGTCCTCAGCTCCTGGCTCTAAGGAGATATACTGCTCACCTAGCAGACCTGAAGTGTAAATACTTGCCTGAGTATCACTTGGCAAATAATCGACACCACTATTAATTTTCATAGTCACCACGGCTTGAAAGCTCTCTTTATCATAACTAATGACTGTTACTCGCCCTACGGCTACTCCAGACAAGGTTACTTTGGCTCTAGGCTGTAAACCACCCACATTATCAAATTGTGCCGTTACCTCATAACCCTTATCAGAGCCTAAACTACCGAGATTACTAATATTCATCGCTAACACTAAAAATGCTAGCAATGCCACCAATACAAACGCCCCGACAAAGATTTCAATTTTTCTTGAAGAACCCATAATTTTTACTCGTTTAATTAATAAACATCATAGCTGTTAGAATAAAATCTAAACCCAACACCGCTAATGCGGAATACACCACAGAATTGGTTGTTGCTCGACTAACTCCTTCGGATGTTGGTATGGCACTATAACCCTGATATACCGCAACCCAAGTAACAACAAAGCCAAAAACAACACTTTTAATAACTCCATTGACCACATCATGCCAAAATTCAACTTTGTTTTGCATTAACGACCAGTATGAACCTTCATCAACACCCAACCACACACTACCCACTAAGTAGCCAGCATAAATACCCAGCGCCATAAATATAATAGTTAGTAGGGGTAGGGAAATAAAGCCCGCTAAAAAACGTGGTGTTACAATTCGTCTAATAGGATCAACTGCCATCATTTCCATACTAGCAAGTTGCTCAGTGGCCTTCATTAAGCCAATTTCAGCTGTTAATGCCGAACCTGCACGCCCCGAAAACAATAAAGCACTTAACACAGGGCCTAGCTCACGGATTAATGAAAGTGAGACTAAGACACCCAATGAAGACTCCGCACCAAAATCAACCAAAGTAACGTAACCTAAAAGACTCAACACCATGCCCACAAAAATTGCTGAAAAAACAATAATTAATAAGGACAATACCCCTACAGAATATAATTCCTTAATTAATAATTGAGGCCTTAAAAGCACATCTTTAATACCCAACAATACCTGAGATAGAAATAAACTAGCTCGCCCTAAACTTGCTAAGCTATTCAGTACAAAAGCTCCAATACCCTGCAAAGAATTCGCAAAGAAAACCATCAAATATCACCTCGCAAAATGTCACTCTCTAAAGATTCCGCCGGATAATGAAATGGCATCGGACCATCAGGCTTGCCATGTACAAATTGCTGGACAAATTCAGACTCAGAACTCATCAACTCCTCAGGTGATCCAGCCGCCGCAACCTTCCCCTCTGACAAGATGCAAACATAGTCGGCAATAGAAAAAGTTTCATGAATATCATGAGAAACCACGACGCTTGTCATCCCTAATGAGCTGTTAAGTGTTTTGATTAAAGATACAATTGTACCCAATGTAACAGGGTCTAATCCTGTAAAAGGCTCGTCATACATCATAAGAGTAGGATCAAGCACAATGGCACGCGCAAGAGCAACTCTACGTGCCATACCACCTGATAGCTCTGAAGGCATTAAGTCTCGTGCGCCACGCAAACCGACTAATTCTAATTTAAGTAGTACTATGTCACGAATCATCGATTCAGAAAATTTGTAATGCTCGCGAATTGGAAAGGCAATATTCTCAAAAACTGATAAATCGGTTAACAAAGCACCAGACTGGAATAGCATTCCCATACGGCGACGTGCCTGATATAGATCTTTACGATTAAGCGACGGAATCTCTAAACCTTGAACATTAACACTACCGCTAGTTGGTTTAAGTTGCCCACCAATCATGCGCAATAAAGTTGTTTTTCCCGTACCGCTTGGCCCCATAATGGCCGTGACTTTTCCTTTAGGTATATCCAAAGAAACCCCAGAAAATATCTCACGACCTCCGCCCCAAGAAAAATGTAAATCACGAATTATTGCTAGAGAATCTGACACGTTTTTATTACGCTCTATATAGAGCTAATCCCATTAGAATATTAGAGTGTAATAATACGTTTGTTTATATCAAAAAACTATTATTTGATGCTGGAAACCAATCTTTTTCCTTATTCTTATCATTATTTACTAACCACCCCCCCTGTTTTTCGATGATTTGTATTTCTAGTTTATCTTATTCATCTGTTTTCAACTTCATTTCATCCCTGTAATTAGAAAACCACCTCAGTTTTCGGTATGATGCGCCTCAATTTTAAAGCAAAGTCAAAAGCTGGGGATAACATCACAATGAGAAAAGGAATTATTCTTGCAGGCGGTAGCGGAACACGCTTACACCCGCTAACACAGGTGGTTAGCAAGCAGTTAATGCCGGTTTATGATAAACCGATGATCTATTATCCTCTAACTGTTCTTATGCTTTCGGGTATTCGTGATATTTTAATTATCACCACACCACACGATAGCGAGCAATTCCAAAAACAATTAGGTGATGGTTCTAAGTGGGGCATCAACATTCAATACGCTGTCCAACCAAATCCCGAAGGACTTGCGCAAGCTTTTATTATTGGTCGTGAATTTGTGGGTAACGATCCTGTTACGCTAATCTTAGGTGATAATATTTATTATGGCGAGGGTTTATCAGAGCGTTTGCTTGCTTTATCAACACAAGACTCTGGCGCAACTGTTTTTGGGTATTATGTGCGAGACCCCGAGCGTTATGGCGTGGTTGAGTTTGATAAAGATGGTGTTGCCATCAGTATTGAAGAAAAACCTGAAAAACCAAAATCTAATTACGCGGTAACAGGGCTATATTTTTATGATAATGATGTGCTTGATATTGCGCGAGACATCAAGCCTTCACCACGCGGTGAGCTAGAAATTACGGATGTAAATCGTGTATACCTTGAACGTGGAAACTTAAATGTAGAAATGCTCAAACGAGGCACAGCTTGGCTAGATACAGGCACACACGCATCATTGTTGGATGCAGCAAACTACATTCGAGTCATTGAAGAACGCCAAGGTTTAAAAATCGCCTGCCCTGAAGAAATAGCTTGGTTTATGGGCTTTATCACTGCTGAAGAATTACTGGCTCTAGCAAAACCTTTACAAAAAAGTGGTTACGGTCAGTATCTTATAGATATTGTTAATGCAGGACTACACTCTTAAATGACTACTCATATCTGTCAGATCTGTGAAAACACAGACCATAATACAACTTACGAAGTTCGCGAGATGATGCTGGGCTTGCGTGATTTACACACCTATTTTGAATGTGCTG
>JALSLX010000034.1 GCA_026988095.1 Thiotrichaceae bacterium | reverse complement strand
CAGATATTTATTTACAACTTTTTGATCATTTAGAGCAAATTATTCTTGATGGAAATGCTGACCAAAAAGATAAAATTAAACTTCGTATTCTTGCCCATAAGCTTGCCATTGTTTCTTCACCAGAAGTGTTGAAACAGTTTAAAGATTTTTTAGAAAGTTTTGTCACTGTTACCAAAGATGATTTAGTTGGGAAAAGTGATACAAATATCTTAATGGATGAACTGGCTGAACTATCAATTTACATCCGAAAAGATTTAGTGGGTGATTTAGACCATCGCCAAGGCATAGATGAAGGTATGCTTGCCCAGCAAATTATAGATAATTCTGAAAGATTTAATATAGAGGGCTAAGTAATGAAAAAAATCAACGAACGAGACAAGTCGCCACGCTCTGATATTAAAAAATACTGGGCAGTAATGACAATATATGAACGTTTTGAACATCTTATTGCCATAACGTTAAGTGCTATTATAAGTATCGTCATCATATTTGCGTTGCTGCAATTAATTAGAGAAATTTTCAACCTGATGGTTACAGATATACTGTTTACACCCTTGGATCATGGTGTGTTTCAAGTGGTATTCGGGATGATAATGACACTATTGATTGCAATGGAATTTAAACATTCAATCCTCAAAGTTCTTGAAAGAAAGTCACATATAATTCAAGCGCGTGGGGTGATTATGATTGCAATGTTAGCGTTAACAAGAAAATTAATTATTTTAGATTTTTCTAGTATAAAGCCAGAAAAACTTGCCGCTTTAGGTTTTGTTATTTTAGTTTGGGCATAACTTATTACCTATTAAGGAGAGACGATAAAGAACAGGATAATATTGAATAACTTCTGATAAGCTAGAGCCTTATCGTAAACACAAAGAATAATTATGCCTAATGAGTCTCTAGTTAAAAGAAATGTACCGCTAAGCAGTAAGCTTATTCAACAGTCTCATTTATTCTCATCACTTCCAGAGCCTTTGGTTCAGGACATGACTGAACATTTCAAAGCTGAGCGCTGGGGTAAAAAAAGCTTCATTGATAATGAGATTCTTCAACGTCGCTTTTTCTTGTTATTAGAAGGTCGTTTAGAAATGACTCGAACCCACCCTGAGTCTGGTCGGTGTGTTACCTTGGATCTTTTAAAGAAAGGTGATGGTTTTGATGTGATTACGCTGCTAGACGGGCGCAAACACGAAGTAACATTATCACCTCTTGAGGAGCTTAAAGTAATCTCCGTCCCCATTGAAAAGATGCGGGAATGGATCTGGACTTATCCAGAACTAAACCAAAAATTCATGCCTTATCTTGCGCAGAAAATGCGAGAGCAAGAAGATAAAACAACAGATTTTGCTTTATATGATACCGTTACTCGTTTGAGCCGAATTATCTTAAAAAATATTGATAGTGTTAATGCATACACAGGGCAAACCGATAAAGAACACACAGAGCATCTAGTATCAGGGCTTTCTGATGAGGTTTTATCAAGAATGGTAGGATCAGTACGTCAGGTGATTAATCAGCATTTACAGCATTGGAAGCAGAAAGGAGTAATTGATAAAAAACGAAATCAAATAAAAATTAATAATCTGCAAGCGATTATTGATGATGCTGGCATTACAAATTCAAATATTTAAAAAGTTCAACCAACTAAAAATATTAATCGAAAAGTCTTTAATATAATGCAGCAATTTGAGTCTATTAACATTAATAAAACTGGTGATGGTAAAGTTAAAGCAGAAGTTACTTATGAAAACAGTGGCGATAAAAAAGAGTTTAGCTTTGAAGGACGTGACGATGAGGTGCGCAAACAAATAAAAGACACCCAAGAGCTACCTGAGGCTAAAAAAAATAGCTTGTTAAATGCATTACAGAATAAGCCAATCAGTTAATACCTGATAGTCTTATGGGCTTTTCTCAGATGCCAGTATTCCCTGTAATGCCATCGTTTGAGCAATTTCTTAATCAGAACCATCAACACCTACAGCTACCTTCGTGGTTTAGAGAAGGATCAAAACTATAAAAAGAATAGAGAGAAGGTAATAAAACCCCAAAGAATTTAAATTGCATTTATGTGGTTAAATCACGGTGTGGTTTATTGAAATGATCTAAAATACTGCCATTAATTAACCATATTGAGGAAAAATAATGGATAAGCAAACACAGTTAGAAATTGAAGCAGCCGCATGGAGAAAGATGCTTGGTCATTTTCAAAAACGTACCGATGTGCAAAATATTGACCTAATGAATATGGCAGGTTTTTGTCGTAATTGTCTATCAAAGTGGTATATGTCTGAGGCTGAAGCCAGAGGAGAAGAGGTAGATTACGACCAAGCACGTGAGATTGTGTATGGTATGCCATATGATGAGTTTAAAGATAAATATCAAGAAAAAGCATCTGATAAGCAAATGGAATCGTTCAATAAAATTGAATGGGGAAAAGATACTACGGAGTGATTGTGCAATGAAAGTTTTGAAGCAGGTTTATGTTTTGCTAATGGTGTTAGCGTTATCAGTGCCTGCTTTAGCGAAAGAGTCTTACCCTTTGCCTGAGTTCACCCAAACCTCGGCACAGGAGTGGCTTAACTCAAAACCTCTTTCTAAAAAAGATTTGCTTGGTAAGGTAACGCTGGTTGATTTTTGGACATTTGGCTGTTGGAATTGTTACCGCTCTTTCCCGTGGCTACATGGCGTTGAAAAACAATATAAACCTCAAGGTTTTCAAATATTAGGAATTCACTCGCCTGAGTTTGATAATGAGAAAATTCACGCCAATATAAAAGTTAAAATTAAAGAATTTAAAATCACGAATCCAGTAATGGTTGATAACGATATGGGCTACTGGCGCGCGATGAATAATCGCTACTGGCCATCGTATTTTATAGTGGATAAGAAAGGGCAGGTACGCGCTAACTTTATTGGTGAGACACATAAAAATTCTGCACAGGCAAAAAACATTGAGAGCTTGATCAAGCTTTTGCTAGCTGAAAAATAGTTTTTGTTATGTTCGATGTTCTAGGGGATGTCCTCTAGGGCGAATACAAACCCTAGATGAAAGCATATCGTAGAATGATATTTAAGTAGGAGTTTAAGGCGAAGAACTCCACCCCAATTTATTACGTAATATATGATAATAATCATAATTCTCAGGATGCATTAATTTTAATTTATGTGATTTATTGCGGATCACAATACTATCACCTGCACGAAGGTCAATATTTGCTTGACCATCAAAGGATACACGGGCATTCACTTCACGGCTTTCACATAAGCTGATATTTATTTGGCTGTCATTTGAAATGACAATCGGGCGATTGCTCAGGGTATGTGGGCAAATGGGCACGAGCACCACAGCATCAAGCCCTGGGTGAAGTATAGGTCCTCCACCAGACAGAGAATAGGCGGTAGAACCTGTTGGTGTGGCAACTACGATACCATCAGCACGTTGTGTATTTACAAAAGTATCATCCACATGAGTAGTGAATTCGATCATGCGAATGTCATTTCTAACGTGCACTACAACATCATTGAGTGCAATGCCTTCACCCAAGCTCTCACCATTTCTGAATGCCTCTGCATGTAAAAGTGAGCGCTCCTCAAGTGTGTAAGCACCATTGAGCATGAGCGTTAACTGTTCGGCAATTTCATCGGGTGAAATATCCACCAAGAATCCCAAGCGACCAAGGTTTATACCGATAACGGGGATATCTTTATCACTCAATAATCGACCGGCTTTTAATAACGTACCATCACCACCAACAACTATCGCAAGATTGATGCAATCACAAAACTTATTAGTATCCATTTCAGGGATACCTAAAAAACTAGCGGCATTTCTTTCGGCAACTATTTTAAAGCCTTCTTGATGCAAAAAATCATGTAGTGTTTGTAGCGTTTTTTTTATGCGTTTATTGCTTTCTTCATTGCCATTTTTTGAAAATATGCCGATAGTTGAAAATTGTTTCATGTACTTTCCTAACTTAGTTTCCACTTTAATGCTTATAGTATCTTAAAATTTCTCTAAGATCTTTTTAGGAGAAGAGAGAGATAGAAACTAGCGGTGGATAACGGGAAATCAGCATAGAAACACTAAAAACATGTTGAAAAGGTATTATTTATTATACCACCCTGTATAAACCGGCAACATAGGTAACAGATTAAACTGGGAACATAGGTAACACAATATCATTAAAATCAGGCATAGGAGGAAACAACTATGCCATGGATGGAGTTAGATATTGTGGAATTAC
>JALSLX010000033.1 GCA_026988095.1 Thiotrichaceae bacterium | reverse complement strand
TACCGCTTAAAGTGCAAGCTTTTGTGTTTTCCTGTTTGATAGTACGGTTCAGTTATTCACTAGGGAAGGCCGAAGGGCGTACTTCAATAACCCCATACTGTGCGGCTGGACATTTAGCCGCCCAATCAAGTGCAACATCAAGGTCAGGAACTTCTACCACAAAATAACCGCCAAGCTGTTCCTTGGTGTCGGCATAAGCGCCATCTTGAATACGGCGTTCGCCACTTTTTAATGTGATGGTTGTGCCTGTGTGACTGGGTTGTAGCCAATCGGTATCGACAAAAACGCCTGCCTCTTTTAATGCGCCAATGTAGGCACCAAAGCTTGCTTTGCTTTCCTCCATTTGCCCGGCTGTGATGTCTGCAAAATCTGCTTCATTATTGTATAAAAAAAATGTGTAACGCATGGGTTGGATCTCCTTGTCTGTATTTTTAATAGTAGATGATATTGTGATTACTTGCTGGCGACTGCCACAGATAAATTTATTAAACCTCTCTCAAAAGTTTCACCCATCATTTTATCCATAAATAAACCGATGATACGTCCAATGGGGTTATTACCAAAATCAGCATCCAGCCCCCAAACTACGCGCGTGCCAGTAGGGACTTTATGAAACTTAAAGGTTTGCGTTGGTGTGCCTTTTGCGCCTAAATCAATCTGCATGGTAACGGATTGATTGGCTTCTAATGAAGATATGGTTTGCGTGCCTTTGCCATCTTTTCCATCAAAACTAAAACCAGAGCCGACACCAGTAGCAGGGCCGAACAACTCAATTTTGAGATCAGGGTCAACACTTTTGTAAGGGTTAAATGTTTGGAATCCTGTATTGCTAGATGCTAATTTATATAATGTATCAGGCTCAGCGTTAATAATAGCCTCACGTTCAACGTGTACCTTTTGCGGTAGTGTGAATGTCAGTAAACCGAGCGCGCCAATAACACCAGCACCGATTAATAAATAAGATTGAATAGCCATGGTATATATTCTCCTTTTGTCGTTGTTCATTTTTAGTTGTTAAGCGTAAAAACAAGATGTTTTCATTGCTATGACGATAAGAAAGTAGCTAAATCGACATTTATAAAAATTTAAATGAAAAAAATGAAAAGAGATTGTCAGCGACGATGAAATTTAAATCCTTTAACAATTGGGATCAATTGCCAAAAAGTAGTCAACTTTTATTTACTCAGGCAGAAAAAGACAGCGTGTTTTTTTCACAACAATGGTTTGAGAATTTAGCGGCTACGTCTCTTAATGATGACCAAACGATATTGCTGGCGTGTGTTGTTGAAGATAGTGAAGATGTTGCTACTGTTGCTAAGGGCAATAAAAACACGCAAAAAGAAGATAAAGATAAAGTCTTAGCAATCTTGCCATTAATGACAAACACGAATAAAGAGTGGAGCGGCCTTCAGCATATTTATACATCGCTTTACAGCTTATTGCTGGTAGAAAATAATCAACCAGCAATAATCAACTGTTTAGCTCGTGGGCTTGTCCAATTACCATTCAATTGTCTAAAACTAGGGCCTGTTGCTGCAGATGATGAAAATATAAATGCCTTGGAGCAGGCGATGGCATCAGCAGGATTATCTTGTGTGCGTTATGCCGAATTTTTCAATTGGTTTTACCCATTGCAAGGGCAAACATTTACCGATTATATGGAGACGCGTCAATCACGAGTAAAAAACACCATTGCCCGAAAAGAGCGCAAACTTGAACGCGAACAGGGTTATGAAATTCACCTTTATAAAGGGGACGATGTACAGCAAGGCATGGCAGACTTCCATAAAGTTTACAAAGCAAGCTGGAAGCCTAATGAACGCTTTGAGAAAGTCATAGAAGGTTTTATCAAAAGCTTCTCAAAACGTGATTGGATAAGACTTGCCATTTTATATACAAAAGGTCAACCCGTTGCCGCTCAAATTTGGTTTGTAGCACACGGCAAGGCGAGTATTTTTAAGTTGGCATACGATGAAGAATGGAAACAATATTCACCTGGTTCAATTCTCACTAAATACCTAATGAAAGCAGTGATTGATACCGATAAAGTTGAAGAAATAGATTTTTTAACAGGAAATGACCACTATAAAGAAGAATGGATGTCAGAGCGTAGACAGCGTTGGAGAATAGAGTGTACGCGTAAGCATGAACTTGAAGAAACACATAACTCATTTGTTGAACGGATTTTTAAAAAATTAAAAGAGCTACTAACAAATAGCAATAAATAATCCCATTATTTTATCGCTTCAAAAGTTTTTAAGTCTGGTGTCGTTATTCTCGCGTAGGTGGGAATCCATCTCTCAGAATGGTACGTTGTACAAGCATGGATACCTGCCTTCGTAGATATGCCGTTATCGCTATGTCAGACACTGTGGGTGTAAGAATAACGAGTCATTTATTTAGGGCTTCAAGTACCAAAGGTCTCTATTAAAGTGAATATTTTTAGGGTATTTTAAGCACTCTATTTTAAGCGGATAAAATCATGTGCGGAATTTGCGGTGAATACAGACTAGACGGCAGTATGCCAGACTTAAACCACATCCAAGCGATGATGGAAAAAATCGAAAAACGTGGCCCAGAACGTGGCGGAACATACTCAGATGGCTCGTTAGCGTTTGGTCATCGTCGTTTATCTATTTTGGATTTATCTGAAAAAGGTAATCAGCCAATGATAGATTCCAACCTAAGTTTGGCATTGGTTTTTAACGGCACGATTTATAATCACCCTGAATTACGCAAAGAGTTATCAGCAAAAGGTCATACTTTTTTCTCAACAGGTGACACCGAAGTCATTTTAAAGGCCTATGCAGAATGGGGCACAGATTGCGTAAAACATTTTTTAGGAATGTTCGCCATTGCGGTTTGGGATTTAAAAGAAAAGACTTTGTTTTTGGCGCGAGACCGCATGGGTATCAAACCACTTTACACTGCTTTCACCAAAAATGGTTTTCGCTTTGCTTCAAACACGCAGGCACTTTTAGCTTCAAACGGTGATAACGAGATTGATACATCGCTCGACCCTATAGCGTTGCATCATCAGTTTACGTTACACGCCGTTGTACCAGCGCCGATGACGGTGCTAAAAGGCATTCGTAAACTAGAGCCAGCGCATAGTTTATTAATTAAAGAAAACGGAGAGCAACAACTCAATCGCTATTGGACATTGGATGCAACGCGAGAGAAGAACGAGCGTACAGATGAAGAATGGGTAGATGCCATTCATGAATCACTAAAAACAGCGGTAAAACGCCGTAATGATGTGTCAGATGTGCCAGTCGGTGTATTGCTATCAGGTGGATTAGATTCAAGTTTACTGGTTGGTTTGCTAGATGAAATCGGCATACAAGACATCCCAACCTATTCAATCGGTTTTGATGATCAACCCGAAGAAAAAGGCAATGAGTTTGAATTTTCCGATGCCGTGGTTGAGCGTTTCAACACCAATCACCATAAAATTAAAATTCCCAATGAACAGACATTAACTCGCTTGCCAGAAGCCATTGCGAATATGTCAGAACCGATGTTTGGGCAAGACGCGATTGGCTTTTATCTGCTATCAGAGCAAGTCGCTAAAGACTTAAAAGTGGTGCAATCAGGGCAGGGCGCGGATGAAGTATTCGGCGGATATTTTTGGTACGACAAAATGAATAAGGCAAAAGGCACGCATTTAGAACGCTTCCGCCAATTCTATTTTGATCGTGACCACGATGAAATGGCAGAAATGCTAATGCCCAATTTTGTAAGCAAAGACTTCACCGCAGAAACCATGAAGAAACTGCTGGAAGCACCACAAGCGGATAGCTTTATTGATGCCGTATTCAGAGCAGACACCACCATGCTAATCGTCGATGATCCCGTAAAACGCGTAGACAATATGACCATGGCACATGGCTTAGAAGCGCGTGTACCGTTTTTAGATCACGAACTCGTAGAATTAGCCGCAAAAATGCCACCGCACATGAAACTCAAAAGCGGTGGCAAACACGTACTTCAAGAAATCTCACGCGGGATGATTCCAGACAGTGTCATCGACCGTAAAAAAGGCTACTTTCCCGTGCCCGCGCTTAAATACGTGCGCGGTGAATTCTTAGAGTTTATGCAAGATGTGCTGAATTCACAAAAGTGTAAAGAACGGGGTTTATACCAACGTAGCTATGTTGAAAAGCTACTGGCAGCACCCGATGAGCATCACACAAGAATACAAGGGAATAAGCTTTGGCACATGGCATTATTGGAATATTGGTTGCAAGATAATG
>JALSLX010000032.1 GCA_026988095.1 Thiotrichaceae bacterium | reverse complement strand
GACTTATATGCGCCAGATTTTTTTATTCGGTATATTTTTAATAGTTTATTACTAGAGCCTTTAAGACGCTTATCCGTTAATACGGTTTTGCCATCTTTGGTTAAGTATTTAAACATATCTGCAGAAGCAAAGGCGCTACTGAATATGAATAATGCACATAGAAATGTTTGGATAAGTCTTTTGAATCTCATATTCTCTATCATCTAAGGATTTATTATTTTTATTTGGGTTTATGTAGACTAGGAGCTTGTCCGAGAACTAAGACCGTAGCGATAATCACAGAATTATCATAAGTTGTGATTATCGAAAGAGGCGAATAGCACGGCTATTTAACGATCTTGATAAGCTCAAATTATGACGATTGTGGGATTTGCAGTAGGTTTCTAGTTCTCGGACAAGCTCCTTGTGATTGATACTAATTTGTAAATTATCCCGTGTCTATGACGTTAAGACGAATGGAAGAGGTGTTTTAATGAAAAAAACACATTACAACACATTAAAATACCTTAAAATAACGTTTTATATTAGACCACCCCCCCTCTTTTTATGCATTTCATGCACCCTAAAGGGTTGTCGTCGCTTCGCTCCAACATGGTCTCGCGTTGCTCGGCTCGCAGTTTTGTACGAAAAATGGTTGGTGCATCAACGCTCTAGCAATATTTTGGCAATGTAATCATGGCAATAAAACAGCTCCCACCACATTTAGTCAATCAAATAGCCGCAGGCGAGGTGGTAGAGCGCCCAGCGTCTGTCGTAAAAGAGCTTTTAGAGAATGCTATTGACGCAGGTTCAACCAAAATAGAGATTGATATAGAGCAGGGCGGTGTAAAACGCATTCGAATTCGAGATAACGGCAAGGGCATCCCCAAAGAAGAGTTATCATTAGCGCTAAGTCGTCATGCCACCAGTAAGATTGCTTCTTTAGATGATCTTGAACACGTTGCATCGTTGGGTTTTCGTGGTGAGGCATTACCAAGTATCGCATCGGTCTCACGGTTGACTGTCAGTTCAAAAACTGAAGATAGTGAACAAGGTTGGGCGTTCTCTCCACAACACACGGATGACGGGCAAGAGGATTTTGTCGAGCCAGAACCCGTAGCACATGCCAAAGGTACAACGATTGATGTACGTGACTTGTTTTACAATGTGCCAGCACGTCGTAAATTCTTAAAAACGGAGAATACCGAATTTAAGCATCTTGCTGATGTGGTTAAAAAAATATCATTGAGTAACTTCCAGATTGGCATCACCTTGCGCCACGGACAACGTAGCGTGTTAACGCTTCAACCAGCAAAAGATCGTATGGGTGCAGACAGACGTGTCGCCGAGATTTGTGGCCCTGCCTTCATGGAGCAATCACTCTATTTAGATTATGAAGCGGCAGGTTTAAAGCTCTGGGGCTGGGTGGGCTTGCCTACTTTTTCTCGCTCACAAGCTGACTTGCAATATTTTTATGTGAACGGGCGGATGATTCGAGACCGCCTTGTGACTCATGCGGTAAGGCAAGGCTATAGCGATGTGCTCTATCACGGCAGGCATCCCGCTTATGTGCTGTTTTTAGAAATGGCGCCCGAGAAAGTCGATGTAAATGCGCACCCAACAAAACACGAAGTACGTTTTAGAGAAGGGCGTTTAGTGCATGATTTTTTGTATCGCACATTGCACAAGGCGTTAGCAGATGTTCGCCCAAATGTAGACTCTTCGCAAATGGATGCGCCTGATTTACCCGAGCAGGCGAATCACTCGGCTTCATTTCAATACACGCCTACGCAACAAAATTTGAGTATTCCTGTTTCAAACAACAATAGTAATAATCCAACAGGGTTTCAAAGAGAGCAGGGTGGACAAGTTGCCGAACAGATGGCTGTTTATGGGCGAATGCACGAGTCTCCCGATAGTTTTCAACGCTCACAAATAGGGCAATCAAAACTACCACCGCTTTCGGAAGATTTCTCTAAACGGATGTCAGCCCAAGTCACAGCATCAATGCCTGTAGACTCATCGCAAGAGACAGGGCAAGTACCACCGTTGGGTTTTGCCGTCGCCCAATTGCATGGAATTTATATACTGGCAGAAAATGCAGAAGGCTTGGTCGTAGTCGATATGCACGCCGCACACGAGCGTATCACCTATGAGCACTTAAAAAACAGTATGCACGAGGATACTGTGCGCTCACAGCCGTTGTTAGTACCCAGTTCTTTAGCCGTCAGCCAAAAAGAAGGCGATTGCGCAGAAGAATTTGCAGAGACTTTCAAAAAACTAGGCTTTGAGCTAAACCGCCTAGCACCTGAAAAGTTAGCTATTCGGGCAGTGCCAAGCTTATTAAAAGACTCAAATGTGGAACAGCTGGTGCGCGATGTACTCTCAGATTTGCTAGAGCATGGCACTAGCCAACGTGTAGAAGAAGAAATCAACGAAATACTATCAACCATGGCCTGTCACGGCTCAGTACGAGCCAACCATCGTTTAAGTATTTCAGAAATGAACGCACTACTGCGAGATATGGAAAGAACAGAGCGAAGTGGGCAATGCAATCATGGCAGGCCAACGTGGACGCAGATGAGTATTGATCAGTTGGATAAGTTGTTTATGCGTGGGCAATAAATTGTAATTAGGCTAGGGTATTTTTTTGAATAAAATAATAAATACGATCACCCACTATCTTTTTACTTTGATAGTGTTGGGTTATATCTTTTACGAAGAGTTAGTGTGGGAACGTTTTGCAAAACCCATTGTGCGTTATATTCAGTCTTTGGAGCTATTGAAGCGTTTAGATGTTTACCTTCAAGGTGTCAATGGCACGGTGATTTTAATAGCATTTGTTATTTTGTTTTTGATAACAGAAATCCAAGGAATTTACGCAGGCACACTTTTACTAAGAGGGCATATCTTCCTTTGGGTTGTTATTTATGCGGGTAAAATCCCTATAGCCGCTTTTACATTTTGGTTGTTTCGAGCAACAAAACCCAAGTTGATGGCATTCGCGTGGTTTAAAAAAGCATTTAATTTCGTGATGCGTATGATTGATTGGATCAAGGATACAGGTACCTATCAAAACATCAAAACAAAAACAAGCGAAGTCAAAATATATATAAAAAAGAACTATTTATCGGGCGATGATACAACTAAGGAAAAATTCATGAAGATACGCCGTCGTTTAAAAATTCGCTTAAAAGAAGTTTTTAAAAAATGAGTTTGCCACCTGCGATTTTTATTATTGGGCCTACTGCTTCGGGTAAAACAGGCTTGGCAATGAAGCTCATGGAGCATTTTCCTATTGAGTTGATCAGTGTTGATTCTGCCTTAATCTATAAAGATATGGATATTGGTACGGCAAAACCAACAGCTGAAGAGTTGGCCATAGCGCCACATCGCTTAATTAGTTTTCTTGATCCATCACAATCGTATTCTGCGGCTGATTTTCGTAAAGATGCTTTGCGTGAGATGCAAGAAATCACGGAAAAAGGAAAAATACCTGTGTTGGTGGGGGGCACAATGTTGTATTACCGTGCGCTAGAAAATGGGCTAGCCGTCTTGCCTGAAGCAGCCCCTGAAGTGCGTAAAAAGTTATCAGATGAGGCAGAAGAAAAAGGCTGGGATGTTTTACACCAACGTCTTGTTGAAGTTGACCCTGTAGCAGGGCAACGAATTCACCCTAACGATAAACAGCGTATTCAACGCGCCTTAGAAGTTTTCGAGTTAACAGGTAAGCCATTAACAGAGTTACAAAAAGAAGCGCAATTAGATGCATTGCCCTACCGCTTATTAAAAATAGCGTTAATTCCTGAACGGGAATGGATACGTGATTTAGCAGAAAAGCGTTTTGAAATTATGGTGGAGCAGGGCTTCTTAAACGAGGTAAAAACCTTGTATGAGCGAGATGATTTGCATGATGATTTGCCTTCTATTCGCTGTGTAGGTTATCGCCAAGCATGGCAGTATCTAGAAGGAAAGCTCGATGCCGATGAAATGAAAGAACGTGCAGTAATTGCCACCCGTCAATTAGCAAAAAGGCAAATGACATGGATGCGTTCGGAGCCAGATATTACACGTTATGATGCGAAAAATTACCAATTAGACTCGGTTGTGAGCGATATTAAACTTTTTTTAGAGTAACTCTTTTGTAACCCTAACGTATTCCTCTGATTGAAACTGGTTTTTAATACCAGTAGAAGGTGCGATGCCCTCGCCAACTGAAGAATCAATAATAATTACCTTTGCGCCAATTTCTTTAGATTTTTCGATAAGCTTTTTCAAATTATCTTTAAATTGAACCGTACTAACACCTTGCCAGTAATCATTGGTTCCACTAATTATCCAGACATAATCAGGAGCATTTGGCGTTACATCATTATCAAAGCGATCAAGTAAATTTTGAGCGGTATTACCTCCAATGCCCTGATTAATAATTGAGGCATTAGGCATTTTCTGGATGAGACGATTATGAATACTTCCTTCATCGAACCAACTATCACCTAACAGTAAATGAGTGCCTGTCGTTTTGTTATTAAAGTTAAGGCTTTTCATTGCAAAGTCAGCAATTGCTTTAAAACCATAAGTATCGGCGTGTGAACCATTTTGATAAAAATCCCAAGCGTTGATACCTGCGTTGATTGGAGCTTCAATTGGTTTGTAGAGGCTGATTTCAGTGAGGCTTTTAATCGCTTTTATCTGACTAACGTAATAATTATTATCAGTCCCTAAATACACGATTAACTGTTTTTTTATTAGGTTGTCACTATTTGTAATGCGGAGTGTAGAGCTTCCTTGAGGGGATGGATGTGTTAACTGAATGTGGTTTATAGTATTTGATTCACCCCAAATCATGGCTTGATTATTAAGCAGGTCATAATGCATTTTCACATAAGAAAATTTTGATGTACGAGGTTTTTCTGGAGTTTTGTCGGTATTTTCACTACTCCCACCACCACAAGCAGATATAAACAACGTAAGTGTAATAAATAGAAGTGTAGTTCTGATTGTTTTTAATGGGTAAGCCATTTGAGCCCTTTAATTTTTTTATTTTCATGCCGTTAGTTATCAATAATAAAGGATATTTATTAGTTAGCTAAGTTTTGGGCGATAAACGGAAGAGGGGTGATAATTACACGATTGTCTTCCCTTCATTTCGATAAGAAACGACCGTTGGGCAATTAGTGATCAATTGCTTTTTTACTTTTAGAATAAACCTGTTATGATCGACCTCCTGCAAGGAATGCAGAACGAACTGATGCCCCCAATAATTGATGGTTAGTTATTTTCAGTTCACTAAATAAACTAAAACCAACAACAACCCAATAATAAATCAGGAGTACACCATGTCAAAAGGGCATATGCTACAAGAACCCTTCCTAAACGCTTTACGTAAAGAGCGCATCCCCGTTGCAATTTATCTTGTAAACGGTATTAAACTACAAGGTCACGTTGAATCATTCGACCAGTTTGTTGTTCTACTCGGTAGCACAGTAAGTCAGTTAGTTTACAAACACGCAATTTCTACAATTGTTCCTGCTCGTCCTATCAAAATCACGATGGAAGATGACGATTAATATTTTCATTAGTTGGCACGCTTTCGTTAGTTGTCACACAATGATGGTTCGATAATTGGAACTATTTGACAAACTCAGTCAGGGTGAAGCCCTGATTGAGCGTGCCATTCTGGTACAAATTGATTTTGGCAGAAACGCCAATAAATCCCAAGAAATGCAAGATGAGCATGAGTTCAAAGAACTAGTGCGGTCAGCTGGTGCGCGCGATTCGACTTTAATCGTTGGCACGCGTAAATCACCTGATCCAAAACTCTTTGTCGGTTCAGGCAAAGCAGATGAAATAAAAACAGCGGTTATTCAACACGATGCCGATGTGGTGATTTTTGATCACACACTTTCCCCCGCACAAGAACGCAATATTGAAAAGCTTGTAGAATGTCGCGTGCTTGATCGTACTGCGCTGATCCTTGATATATTCGCCCAACGCGCCAAATCACACGAAGGTAAATTGCAAGTTGAGCTGGCACAGCTTAAACATATGTCGACGCGCCTCGTGCGGGGTTGGACTCACCTAGAACGCCAAAAAGGCGGTATCGGAATGCGTGGGCCGGGTGAAACGCAGTTAGAAACGGATCGTCGTTTACTGAATGTTCGTATCAAACAAATCAATAAACGATTAGAGAAAGTAAGCAGTCAGCGAGAGCAGGGTAGACAGCTTAGACAAAAGACTGAAATTCCAACCGTATCGCTAGTGGGTTATACCAACGCAGGTAAATCCACTTTATTTAATAAAATAACAGGTTCTGAAGTGTACGCGGCAGACCAACTATTTGCCACGCTAGACCCAACCTTGCGCCGAGTAAACTTACCCGACCAACAAGCCATTGTTCTGGCAGACACGGTAGGTTTCATTCGTGATTTACCACATGATTTAGTCGCGGCTTTTCGTGCAACATTACAAGAGACCATCGAAGCAGATTTGATTTTGCATGTTATTGATAGCAGTGACGAACAACGTGATTTTTATCGTGAACAGGTGAATAACGTGATCCGTGCGCTGGGTGCAGAAGATGTACCTCAGCTAGAGGTGATGAATAAGATTGATCTCACAGAGCAATCAGCTCACCGTGATGAGGAGCATGATGGATTACCTGCTCGTGTTTGGCTTTCTGCCGTTACAGGTGAGGGAATTCCCGAATTATTAGAAAAGCTATCTGATATTTTTGCTAAAAATGTATTTAAAGGACACTTGAGATTACATCCTGCTTTGGCACGTTTGCGTGCGCAATTATATGAGGATGAGGCAATTGTTCAGGAGACTATTTCAGACAAAGGCGAATACTTACTAGAAGTTTGTATTCAGCAACGCCGATTAGATACGATTCTTGGCAAAGAAGAACTAACCTTGGAACAGTTGCAATAGCTTAAACATACGGTATGACATCTATTATCAATGTTGATTAGGCTCCTATATTTGTTACCTGAGTATCTCGTATATAGGCTGTTTTCCATGTTGAGCCAGTTTCACTTTTTAATGTGTTGAGTAGCTGATCATTTGGGATGGCTTCAAGCTCATAAATATTTCCGATACAAATCCAACTGCTGGAAATAAAGGCAGATTTTCGCCAATTAACTTTTGTGAAGTCGAGGCTTTGATTGCAGTTAGTGCATATTTGAGCGCTAAGCTTTTCTTTGCAGTGAGGGCAGGGAGGATATTTGGTGTTTTTCCCTGAAATAAACCGAGGTTTATTTTGGGATTCAATCTCAATATAGCAATAGGGCTTGTCATCTTGGGGTTCTAATTCAATATTGGGTGAGCATCCCATAAAAGTGAATAAAGATAGAAATTTTTCACCTGTAGCATAGCGATATGGAGAAAGTGTTTTGCCTAGCAAGGCGTTTTTTTTAAGTTGTAGCGTGAGTCTATCTACATCAATTTGATACTCAGGGTTATCAGGATAAAGATAGAGTTTAAATTCAGCTTCCCACACAGTATTCACCTGTTAATAAAGACGATTATTATACGATTCTTTCACACAAATCATCGAAAAAAAGGGGGGGTGGGTAATAAAAATAGCTTTAAACTCCCATTTTTTAGTAAATAAGCATACCACCCCCCCTCTTTTTGGATGATTTGTATGAAAAAAAGGACTTTTCAAGTGTTTTGAACGGTCTAAATCTTACGATTAAGTGATAATCAGGTTTTCTATCTTGGGTTCTGAGGCTATCAGCGGTTAGGGTTTTATTAAGGTCATGTTTACGGAGCAAAATAACCATATCAATCAAGGAATATTGGTGTGGATATGGATATCAAAACTTATACAGCTAAAAACAGACTAGTTACAACTTTATTATTAGGGCTTAGCTTTGTTTTTACACTTCCTGCTTATGCTGATTCAGGTTTATGGCAGGATATTAATCCTGACGTAATCAAAAGCACCAAAGCTAAGCATCAGGCATCAAAGTCATCGTACCAAAATGCTCGTTTTTTAGATCTGAATATAGAAAAGATGTCAGCTTATTTGGATCAAAATAATCAACGGGTTAAAAGTTTAAAATCACTCAGTAGTAAACAACAAAGCCCTTTAAAAATTGACTTACCTTTGCCAGATGGTCGCGTTATTAGTGTGTCGATTATTAAAAGTAACATTCTTCCTGTAAGTCTTAGTAATAAATACCCAGAAATAAAGACGTTTAAAGTGCTTTCTGATGATGAAATTGTATCAGGGAAGTTGGATATGACGATAAATGGCTTTCATGCCATATTGCAAACACATAAAGGTGAAACGCTGTTTATCGACCCTATCGGTGGCTCTGTTTATGCAAGCTATGCCAAGCATGATCAGAAAAAATCTGAGGGTGACGGGTTCTCTTGTTCTACGCATTCAAGAGAAAATCTTTTTGATAGAGCATTGCGCTCAAGTACCACAAAAACAACAGAAAGATCTTCAAAGAGTTTACTTAATTATCGTATAGCAATTGCAGCTACGGGCGAATATACCGCTAAACATGGTGGAACAGTGGTAGGCGCTTTAAGCGCAATTACTACAACCATCAATCGTGTGAATCAAGTGTTTGAACAAGATTTGGGTATTCATCTAAGTTTGGTTGAAAATAATGATGAGTTAATTTATGTCGATGCAAGTTCTGACCCTTATATGGCTAGTGATAGCAAAGGGCTTCTTTATCAAAATCAAATTAATATCGATTCTGTTATTGGTTCTGAAAATTATGATATTGGGCATTTATTCTCAGCAAGTGGTGGTGGGTTAGCGGCGATTGGGAGTGCCTGTAATAGCAATCGAAAGGCGCAAGGTATTTCAGGTATCAGTAATCCTCAAAATGATAGTTTTAATCTGGATTTTGTCGCGCATGAAATTGGTCATCAGTTTGGTGCAACACATACTTTTAACGGCGTAGAGGGCTTGTGTGCAGGTGAAACGCGCTCAGCAAATACAGCTTTTGAGCCTGGTAGCGGCTCAACGGTTATGTCCTATGCAGGTTATTGTGGGCAAGATAATTTACAAACCAATACTGATGCGATGTTTCATATTGGTAGTATCCAGCAGATTCGTTCATATATTAGCGAGGGGGAAAATAATGGTTGTGGCATCCCTAATATTATTAAAAATGAATTCCCTAAAGTTGAAGCGGGTATAGATTATGTTATCCCTGCGCAAACACCTTTTGAGTTGAAAGGTGGGGCTACTGACGCAGAAGGTGATGCTCTTATTTATGCATGGCAACAAGTGGACGTGGGTGAGTTATCACCTGTAAATAGTGATAGAGGCGATAATGCTTTGTTTCGGGTACATCCTTTAACAGCTAAAAAATCTAGGATGTTTCCTCCGCTAAACAATATTTTAAACCACACGAGTCAAGCAGGTGAAGTTTTGCCTATTCAGCAACGTTTGATGAAGTTTAAATTGGTTGTTCAAGATAGCTTTAACACGACGCAAAGTGATGAAATGAGTGTGCTAGTGCAACGTACAGGCAGTCGGTTTGCTTTAAATATGCCACGTTCTCAATATCAGCTTGGAGAGTCGTATAAAATTTTGTGGAATGTTGCGGGTACAAATCAGAATCCTATAAATTGCAACAGTGTCGATATTTCATTATCTGTTGATGGTGGACACAATTTTGATCAAGTTTTGGGTGAAGGTTTACCTAATACAGGTATGGCATGGGTGACAATTCCATCATCGTCACGCTCAACATCTCAGGGACGTTTTAAAATTAGCTGTAGTGATAATATCTTTTTTGCTGTCTCCTATCGTAATTTTTATGTGAATAGCCAAAATCATAAAACGCGCCTAAAATTTGCTGATGAAGATCAGCCTGAATTGAAGTTGCAGGATATTAATCTTAACAAGATTAATGACACTAAATATGATGAGCCAGCTCAAGTAAAACAAGGCGGTGGCTCACCAGACTGGGTTATGCTTGTTCTGTTAATGAGTGTTTTTAAACGATTTAAAAAAGCTAACTTCTATTGATTTTTTCTGACGAGCAGTAATGCTCGTTTAGCTGGCGTTCAGGTTTCTCATGCAATAATCGGGTCACCCTTAAATAATAAAAATTATCCCCATGAAAAAAATTGCAATGCTAGTTGGGCTTATTGCCTGTACCAATACGTTTTCTACTCCTATGCAAGACTCAGTTTGGCATGATGTTGAAGTAAAAGAGCAGTCTCATCAGCAAAGTCGTGAGACACGTGCAGCTGATGGCTCTGTAAAAAGACTACTTAAAAGGCGTTCTTTGCGCTTGGATGAATCTACGCTAAAGCACCGCTTATTCACAAAAAAGAAAAGTTCTCGTTCATTGAATTCTGAGTCTTCATCTCTTGAAATCAATCTGCCTTTACCGAATGGGAGTTTTGTAAGAGTCAGCGTTACTGATTCTCCTATTTTGTCAAATGAGCTTGCGGCCCGTTACCCTGAGATTAAAACATGGAGTGTGGTTGGTATTGATGACCCTGCTATCACGGGTCGTATTGATTTTACAATAAAAGGCTTTCACGGAATGTTGGTGTTAGCGGATGGTGAAACTATTTTTATCGACCCAGATAAAGATGATCGTAATATTTATCAGAGTTTAAGTAAGCGTGATAACGCTGTTCATTTTAATCAAGACTTTAAATGTGAAGTTCATGAAAAACACTCATTGATTCCAAGCAAAGGCTTATCCAAAACTAAATTACTGCAATCATCAACTAAGAATTTGTTGACTAAAAAGCTTGCCGGGTTGCCTGCAGATAGTTTGATTACTTATCGTTTAGCCTTAGCAGGTACAGCTGAATATACGGCTGCGGTGGGTGGCACAACAGCAAGTGCATATGCCTCAATGGTTACTACAATAAATCGTGTCAATGAAATTTATCAGCGAGATATCGGTGTAAAACTACAGTTAGTAACAGGTCAGCAATACATCTATACCAATGCAACAACAGATCCATATACTGACAACTCAACTACAGCATTAGTTAATGAGAATATGGCAAGCTTACATGGGCTTGTAGGGGCTGCAAATTATGATATTGGTCATGTCTTTGCTAGAGGTTCTCAAGGAGGTTTAGCTTATCGTGGTGTCGCTTGTCTTAATGAGGCGAATGTATCATCAGGAGGTGGGGTCGTATTAACTACAGGTATAAAGGCAGGTGGTGCTACAGGGATTTCTTCACCCCAAGGTGAGATATTTAATATTCAACTAGTTGCGCATGAATTAGGTCATCAACTAGGGGCAAATCATACCTTCAACAGTGTTCTTGGAAATTGTGGCGGTGGTAATCGAGCTGCAACTGCTGCGGTAGAACCAGGCGGTGGAAGTACCATCATGTCATACAGTGGTATTTGTGGTACTGATAGCTTTCAAACGAATGCAGATGCAATGTTCCATTGGAAAAGTATCGAGGAAATAAATAATTACACGCGTAATGATGTTATTGGTAGTAGTTGTGGTACTAGAGCCTCAACGGGTAATCAGAAACCAGTGGTAAATGCGGGGGTAAATCATATTATTCCTATTAATACACCCTTTTTACTGGATGGTACTGCAACGGGTGGTACTAGCTACACATGGGATCAAATGGATGCTGGTACGGCAACGAATGTTGATGTCGATGCGGGTGATAATGCGATTATTCGTACATTACTGCCTAATTCAAATCAGGATAGATACATTCCTCGTTTATCAAATCTTTTTGCGGGTACAAGTAGCAAAGGTGAAAAGTTACCTGCAACAGTTCGTAATATGAATTTTGCCTTTGTAGCACGTGATGGTAATGGGGGCATAGCGAGTGATTCGGTTATTATATCGACAGCAGATACAGGAGTTGCATTTAGGGTTCTATCCCAATCAAGCTCGCAAACTTTTTCTAAAGGTCAAACAATCGATATTGCTTGGCAAGTAGCAGGTACGGATAATGCACCAATAAGCTGTAGCTCTGTAGACATAAAGCTATTACGCTCTAATGGTGTGGAAAATATTCTACAGGCTTCAACGGCGAATGATGGCGTTGAGAGCGCGACTATTCCAGTGTCTACGCCACTGATGAGTGGCGCACGTATTATGGTTGCTTGTGCTAATCAGCCATTCTTCCAAATATCATCAGGAAATATCACCATATTAGATGCTGTAGCAGCAGATACAACAGCACCTGTTATTACAGTTACTGGCTCAAGTGCCATCAGTATTGTTCAAGGCACAAGTTATACAGATGCAGGCGCAACGGCACTTGATAATATTGATGGTGTTGTATCCGTTTCAAGCTCAGGGACAGTGAATACCGCAGTTGCAAATACATACACAATTACTTATACCGCAACGGATTCATCTTTAAATACAGCAACAGCCACTCGAACGGTAACCGTCACACCTGCTGCTGATATAACGCCACCTGTTATTACATTAACAGGGGCAAGTATTGTCACGATAGAGCAAGATGGAACTTATACAGAGCAAGGTGCAACAGCGACAGACAATATTGATCCCGTAGTAACGGTTGTTATTACAGGTTCTGTTAATACGGCCGTATTGAATAGCTATACAATTACCTATAAAGCAACAGACCTAGCTGGAAATACCGCAACTAAAACACGAGAAGTGAAAGTGGTAGAGAAGGTGGTGCCTGACACAACAGCACCAGTAATCTCTCTAATTGGCAGTAATGTTGTAAGTGTTTCTAAAGGATCAAACTATGTAGAGCTGGGTGCTACAGCCCTAGATGATCGTGATGGTGCTGTGGATGTTGTTATCTCTGGTACTGTAGATATAAGTACCGTTAAGTCTTATACAATTACCTACACTGCAAAAGATTTAGCAGGTAACACTTCGTCATTAACACGAAAAGTAAATGTAACAACTACTCCTGACAAAACACCACCTATTATTACTTTAACAGGTGATTCAACAATCACACTAGAGGTAGGGACGGATTTTGCCGATCCAGGCTTTGATGCATTTGATGATCGTGATGGAATTGTATCGGTTGTTGTGACGGGTACTGTAAATGTGGATAAAGAAGGGACGTATGTACTAACCTATACAGCAAAAGATGCCGCTGGAAATACTTTCGTTAAGAAAAGGACGGTCATTATTTCGGCAAAAGCCGTAGATGATAGTACTAACGACGAAGTTGGTGGTAAAAAGGATGATACTAAATCAGCAGGTGGTGGTTCTATGGGCTATGTTATCTTCCCAATGTTATTGCTAGGCTTACGTAGGCGTTTTTTAAGACCTAAGAACCAATAATTCTCACACAAATCATCGAGCCGAGCGTATGCGAAACGATGTTGGAGCGTAGCGACGACTACCCGTAGGGTGCATAAAATGTATCAATCGAGTCTTGACCCCTTTGATTAAAGAAAAAGAAAAATGGGATGTTGCTGCGGGGTCGGTTAACCAAGAATTGGGGCATGGGGGTCGTTTGGATACGACGGCTATTTATATTGGGACAAGGTAGTCTTCATAGAATAGGGCGGATAATTGTTTGAGTGTCTGTGTTTAAAATGAGAATAAGAAAGTAGGACTAGAAGATACCTTTTGTCTTGTAGAGAATGGCAGCCAAATCAAAAAGATTGATAATATTGTCTTTAGGTGATATGAATACTTCTTATTAATGTGCTTTATTAAGAGATTAAGTATGCGCCAGCTTTGTTTTATCACTAAACCCCTTCTTTCCCGTTTATTATCGCTAATTTTAATCGCGGTGTTTTTAGCAGCGTGTGATGGTAATTCTGTTGATCGCAGTTATATTCCAGTCGCTGATGCGGGGGATGATCAGAATACGCGTATAGGGGAGATGATTACTTTTGATGCGAGTGATTCATCAGATGTTGATGGTGAGGTTTTGTCATATCGCTGGGAATTTGTTGAAAAGCCAGCTAATAGTAATGCGATCATTGTGGGTAAAGATACTATATCTCCAACACTTTCACCTGATGTGGATGGTACTTACATTATTCAGCTAATTGTGAATGATGGAAAGACGGATAGTAGACCTGATCAGATAGTTCTTATTGTTAGTGATGGTTTGAATTTTCCAATAGCGAGTGCAGGAGATGACCAAACGGGTATCGTTGGTGAGCTAATAAAATTAGCGGGTGTAGGATCTAGTAGTAATGGGGGAGATTTAAGCTTTAACTGGGTCATTAAATTACGACCAGAGGGAAGTCAATCATTATTAAACAATCCTGAGAGTGCTAATCCATTTTTTACCCCTGATAAAACGGGTAAGTATATTTTAGAGCTAAGAGTGAAAAATGGGGACTTAGAAAGTGTACCTGATGAAATCATTATTCGAGTAACAGGTAATGGAACAGAAGGGAATAACAAACCTGTCGCAGTAGCAGGACAGGATCAAACTGTAACTATAGGTTCTAAAGTGGTGTTAAGTGGATCTGCGTCAACGGATGCTGATCATGATGAATTAGCATACCGTTGGACCTTAATAAGAAAACCACAAAATAGTATTGCAAGTACTAATGGTACTAGCAATATGGACGTTATTTTTACGCCAGATGTGGTAGGGGAATACCTTTTTCAACTGACTGTAAATGATGGAGTGATAAATAGCATTCCCGATAGTCTAAAGATTATGGCAATTGCAGTGAGTGCTCCTCCAAATAGAATATGTACTCCGAATGCTAGCGGTTCTAAAAGCTGTAGTATTGATAATGGTTCAGGAGAACAAGCCAGAGTTTGTGCTAGCGATGGTTCGGTATGGGGTAGTTACGAAGAGTGTACTGTAACGAGCTGTAATTCAGGGTATCACAAAGACGGAAATGTTTGTGTCATTGATTCTTCAACTCAAGTTTGTGCGCCAGATTCAACAGAATCAAAAGAGTGTGCGATTAATAATGGTATAGGCACACAAACCAGAGCGTGTGCTACTGATGGATCATTGTGGAGTGATTATGAAGGTTGTAAAGTAACGAGTTGTAGCACTGGCTATCACAAGGTAGAAAACACTTGTATTGCAGATGTTCAAAATAACACGCCACCATTAGTCAATGCTGGAGATGACAAAGTACTCAATGAGGGCGCTGTAGTCTCATTTTTAGCAAAAGCATCTGATGATGGTGAGATTGTAAAAACGGAGTGGTTTGATAAAGACAGCAATCTATTGGGGAGCGAATTAGGTCTAGTTTTAACACGCTTAGGATTGGGGGATCATATTTTTACCGTCAAGGTAACAGACAATGGAGGTTTGATTGCTACGGATGAAATTAAGATAACGATTCAGAAAGATGCTGCTCTTCTCGGGTCGCTATCTGGGGTAATAATTGACTCAAAAAAAATTCCTATCCCTAATGTTAAAGTATCTCTCTCAACGGGAGAAGTAACAAATACCAATACATCGGGGAAATACATTTTTAGTGATTTAAAATCTACTATCCGTGCGACTGTGACGGCGTCACGTTATGGTTTTTTACAAAATTCGGATATTATTAAAATACAACCAAGTAAAGAAACTATTCAAAATATTGTCTTATCAAGACCTGAAAAAATATCAAAAATAAATCCTAGCAAGAAAGAAACAATCATTTCTGAAAAAATGACTATTGTATTACCTAAAGAAGGTTTTGTGGACAAGAATGGGAAAACGGTTGATGGGGAATTAACATTATCGTCAAGCTATTTTCCTATTACCACAGAGGAAGGAGTGAATGAATTCCCTGGTGACTTACAAGCAGAAAGAACAGATGGCGAAACGGGTGAATTAACCTCCTTTGGTTTTATTAAAATAGACTTAAAAGATAAAGATGGAAATGATGTTCAAATAGCTCCTGGTAAAGAGATTGAATTAAGTATTCCAGCAGATGATGCACTTGATAAGCCCGCGACAATTCCTTTTTGGTTTTTTGATGAGGAAAAAGGTAAGTGGGTAGAGGATGGTGTAGCAACCTACGACCCTGATACAAATACTTATAAAACTGCGGTCGATACGGTTAATAGAGCATTTAATTTAGATGCATTTACAAGTGTACAGGAAGCATTGGGAACTCAAAATATATGTGTTGAAGATAAAAATGGAGATAAAGTATTAGCAAGTATTATTGTTGAGCCAGAAAATAAGACGTGGAGAAATATATCCAGAACCAGTGTAGATGGGATGTTAAGATTAGAAGGACTTATTGCTAATAATCGTTATAATTATTATGCCGCCACTGATAAGGGTTTTTTGGGGGTATATGCAGATAACCCAGTCTACCTTCAATCTCTTCAAGCAGGTGTAAATACACTAAATAAATGTATCGTTATTGATGAAAATAATAGCACTCAGGATATTGTCATTACAGGTAGTGTCGTTGATTCATCGGGTAATTATTTATCTAACACTGATATAACTATTTTTGGAAATGCAGAAGGCTTAACATTTGGAAAGCCTGGACTAATAAGCATTGTTAAAACAAAAACAGATTCAAATGGAAAGTTTAGGGTAGATATAGAAAAAACTAGTGTAACTGCTTTAGAAGTCGCTTTACTTGGGAAAGATATAATAATAAAAGCGTCTAATGAAAGTGAGACATATAAGAAGTATTTACTTAATAAAGGGGAAACTATATTCAATGTGGGAGATATCAACTTATCTTCAAATAAACCTCCTGTTGCTAATGCGGGTTTAGATGAGGTTATCTTTTTAGGAAGTACGGTTAGTTTATCTGCTCACCTGAGTTACGACCTTGATATTGGAGATAATATTGCTCAATATGAATGGAGGATGGGAGATAAAATAGTGGGAACTAGTGACAGTTATTCTAGTTCATCGCTAAGTATTGGCGATCATTATTTTATTTTAACTGTTACGGATAAATTTGGATTAAAGGCAACGGATGAAGTAAAAGTTTCTATTGTTGATATTCAAAAGCATCGGTTATTTGTTGATGCAGGTATTGATAAGGATGTATTTAAAGGAGGAGTAAGTCTTGGTGTAAAAGATACAGGAACAATTTCTGTGGGAAGTAGTATTACCCAAGTTCAGTGGAAGGAAGGAAATAACCTCATTAGTAATAGTTCAGGCTTTATTTCACCTGATCTTAGTATAGGTGAACACACTTTAACTCTATTGATTAAAAATGAGCATGGGCTAGAAGGTAGTGATGATGTAACAATTCGTGTTCATGAAAAACCATATAAATTACTTGTAGATGCTGGGATAGATAAAAATTATAGCGTTGGGGAGGAATTTAGTATTCGTCCTGATATTGTTACTCGACATAGTGCTATAAAGTCTATTAAATGGGTAGATAACGATATTACGGTGGGTACGGATTATGCGTTAACTAATCCAGATCTAAGTATAGGTACTCATAATATTCAACTTGTTGTAACAAATGATCTTGATATAGAGGTAACCGATGAAGTCACTATTACGATAGTAGAAAATACTAATCATTCATTATATGTGGACTTAGGAGTAGATAAATTTTATTACACCACTGAGATTGGTCATTTTAATATTTCAACAGAAATACTCCAATCTATAGGAAGTAAACCAGTTACTTACATATGGACGTTAGACAACAATATTATCTATGAAGATACTTCTATATATAGTTCTAACGAGGCACAGCTACCTTATTGGGAAATAAAAGAGTTAGGATTACAAGCAGGATCTCATACTTTAAAACTAACGGTAAAAAATAAAAAAGGTTTAGAAAAAAGTGATGATATTGTTATAACAATAATAGAGTCTGCAGATCACTTCCTATTTTCAGATGCCGGATTAGATAAAAGTTTTTATGTTGGAGATAATATAGTGGCGGGGGATAGGGCTTCTACGTTATCTGTGGGCAGTTTATTTACTTCAACAACGTGGAAAGAAAACGATGAAGTGTTATTTGCATCTTCTGATGTGAGTTCCTACTCTAACATACTGTACGGCAATATAAATCTCGCTGTTGGTAAACATACCCTTACGAGAAGAGTAACCAATGAACATGGTTTAGAAGCTAGTGACGATACTGTGATCACGATCATTAATAAACCTGTGGTGAGCGGAGACATTTTTGCCGATGCTGGTTTAGATAAAGCAACATACCAAGGGGAATCTGTTTCTATAGGAGTTCAAAACAAGAGTTTTTCCGTGAATGGAGGTCTGTCTTATAAGTGGACAGCGGATGATACGGTTCTAGGTTATGATAATTGGACTTATTCTCCAGACCTAGGTATAGGGATACATCCTATAAAACTAACTATCACTGATAGCCAAGGTTTCACCGCCACAGATACAATGAATTTAAAAATTATAGCGGCACCTGATAAATGGGTTTATGCCAATGCAGGTAAAGACATGGCTGTTACTCAAGGAGAGAGTACTTATATAAAAGCTAGTGGTAGTGCATCTCGGTATGCAAATCTGAGGTATAAATGGTCTGAAAATGGCAATACTTTAGGAACAAATTATTCTATTCTTAATTATGATGCCACGGAACTAGGCAAGCATATCATAAAGCTTACGGTCATGGATGATACAGGTACAGTGACTGATACCGATGAGATGACGCTAACAGTCGTTGAGGCTAAAGATCCTCCTCCACTTTATATAGAAATAGGACAAAATAAATCTATATACACCAATGAAAGGACCCTTCTTCAATTAGATTCTCCGACGGGTTACACTCATCTTCCCAACGCAAGAAGGGAGTGGACAGACAATGGTAGAGTTTTAAGTACTAGTGACTATTTCTATTTTGAATCTACAGAGTTAGGTGATCATACTATTAAAGTTACTTTAAGCGATAAAGATACTAATAGAGTGATAGGTACAGATGAAATCGTAATTACTGTTGTTGAAGACAGACCAAGAGAAGTAAATGCCAATGCAGGGTTGGATAAAACAGTATATTTAGGAGATTATGCACTTTTAGATAGTGTTTTCTCATACGCTTTTGGCGGAACTATAAAAGAAACTCAATGGACTGAAAATGGCGTTTCTCTCAATTATGGCTCTCGTAGTCGTGTAGGTTATGTAGCAGAAGAGGTTGGAAAATATACGGTTACATTGACCGTGACAGATAGTAATGGATTGAAAGACACTGATGAGGTTGAAATTACTGTATTACCAAAAATACAAGAAATATATTCTGATGCAGGAAAAGATAAATATATTTATCAAGGTGAGACAACGACACTAGGCTTAAATGAAAGTTACTCTTTGAATAATACAATTACGAGTGCAAAGTGGACTGAAAATAATAAGGTTATAAGCAACTCTTATTATTTTGATTATAAAAGTGATATATTAGGGGATCACTATATAACATTAGAGATTACAGATAGTGCAGGTTTAACAGCTAGTGATGACGTAGTAATTACGGTTGTCAGCGATGCTAAGGTTGATAAAACCCCCCCTAATATTAAGCTTATTGGTGCTTCTGAAATAACTATCACTCAAGGTGATATTTACATTGATCAAGGAGCAACCGCTACAGATGACCGTGATGGTGTAATTACCGAAAACATTACATTAAGAAACAGCTTGTTTACAACTTATGTTCTCGGTAAATATTCCATTACTTATGCTGTATACGATAAAGCTGGTAATTATTCTAGTATCTCTCGAATTATAACAATAGTTGAAGCAACAGGAGCGGATGTTATTCCACCAACCATCACCCTCATAGGTGAAAACCCAGTAAACTTTATTCAAGGTGCAGAGTATAACGATGCAGGAATCACTGTTTTAGATAATCGAGATGGAGACCTTGGATATAGCTTTAATAGCAATGTAAATTACAACATTCCAGGTCGCTATGAGGTGGTTTATACTGCAAAAGATACTGCAGGCAATACCAGCACAGCGACACGCATTGTAAATGTGAAACGTGACCCAAATATTGTTATTGATACCACTAAACCTGTTATCACGCTTAAAGGTGAATCAACTGTTTCTTTGGTTGAAGGCAGTGTTTATAACGATGCAGGTGCAACGGCGGTTGATGATGTTGATGGTGATCTCACAAGCAGTATTGTTGTTTCAAACTTTGTTGATACCCGTATCGTTAAAGATTACCTTGTTACCTACAAAGTAAAAGATAAGGCAGGTAACGAGGCAATTAAAACCCGTGTGGTAAATATTACCAAAAAACCAGATGAACCCGATACATTGCCACCACTTTTGGTCAAATCACTTGAATGGTTAGAAACACAAGCGCAATCTAACGGTGCGTATAGCAATAACTCGAAAATAGCGATGGAATGGCAATCGACCGCAGAGGTGCTTCGTGCTTATCATAAGGTTGGCGAGGAGACGGCAACAGGTATAGCGCCTGCTCAGACCTTCATGAATGCTGAAGATAGCAAGAAAGTTGAAGCACTTGCTAGAAAAATTATTTTAGGCATTGAAGCGGGAGAGGATGTTTCTGCAATCGTGTCGGAGTTAATTCAGTTACAAAATATCGATTCAGGTTTTGGCGATCAAGCACACTATCATTCACGTGTTATCGATACCGCTTTTGCACTGAAAGCACTGACTTTAGCACAAGTCACTGACACCACGATAACAGGGTCTGCCGTTAGCTATTTAAAATCACAGCAATCCAATGAGGGTGGTTTTTCACACTCTAGTAAAAACAAAGACTCTATCTATGAGACAGCGTTAGCTTTATTAGCCCTACAGGATTATCAGGGTATATATAACCTGAGCAATGAGCTAACTAAAGGCTCACAGTTCTTACTAGATAATCAAATAGCAAGCGGTGGCTGGGCTACAAACTGGGAAAGCGCCTACGCACTCCTAGCGATTGAATTAACCGCCGAAAATAAAGCAGCCTATCAGGAAGCCACCGATAACCTAAAAGCAGCACAACTCTCAAATGGGTCTTGGGATAATGAGGTGTATACAACCGCCTTAGTCATAAGAGCACTGTATAAAGCAGAAAATGCATTGCGTAAGTTTTAAAAAAACACAACGAATTCGGAACAATTATGAATATAAGTACAACCCCATTCATCACAAGCCTAAAAAAAGCCAAACTCTTTATGCGTAGCACCGCTTTATTGGTGGTATTTTTCCATACCTTTTTAATATTATCGCCTGCTGCAGCGGCAATACGTGATGAAATGAAGCAGCAAGAAGGTCCTCAAAATGTAGAATCCGAACTATCAGAGGCATATATAGAAGCTATCACAAAGCTTGCACTACTAAAACAACTGAGAATAGAAGATAAAAATACCGATGCTGTGATAGGTGAGCTTAAAACGCTAGAAACGCGTTTGGAGAACTTAAACGAGATAGCAACAAAAAATGCTATGGCTTTAGAGGAAAACTTAAATAAACAGAATTTCCCCAAAGAAATGATGAAACGCCAAAAAGACTTGGTGATACGTTACACCCGAAAAAACAAAGCTTTCATGGCACTGCTTAGTAAAGAAACTAAAACAGGGGTAATCAGCGATATCCTTCGAGGAATAAACAACCTATTGGGCGATAATGAGACTAAGCCTAACAAAAGACTTAGTAACGCCGTCAGTGACGGAAAAATGGTATTTAAAACTACCGACTTTAAACGCACCCATCAAAATTTTGACCCTAACAATATGGGTACAACCTCACGCCGCCCTGATAAAAACAACACGCCCAAAACCACACAACACGATTTTATCATTAGTGGCTTGCACAATAGCCCACAAATAAAGCTCAGTGCTTTAGGTGATTTTACCTTTGATGGGCTAGAAGAAGCGGATAACCCACTTTATCTTGCAGAAACTGATGAAGTACAACTCACCCAATCCATAAAAGATAAGGCTGCCGAATTAGACTACGATGCGGTAAAAATTTACCACTGGGTACGCAATAATATCGAATGGCTACCCAGCTGGGGCGCAATCCAAGATGCCGAGCTAACCTTAGAAGCCAAGCGTGGCAACTCAATGGATATAGCCAGTTTAACCATCTCACTACTACGTGCCTCACAAATTCCTGCACGCTATGTACACGGCACGATTGATGTGCCACCCGAACAATTTAACAACTGGGCAGGTGGTTTCACAACTGCACAGGCAGCAGGTGATTATGCCTCCAGTGCAGGTATACCACTCACATTAATGACCAGCAACCTTGCAGGAGGAAAGACTCGAAAAACCATGCGCATGGAACACATCTGGGTAGAAGCAGCAACCGACTTTCAACCCTCACGAGGCGCAATCAATCAAGATGCCGACACATGGGTACAACTAGACCCCAGTTTTAAACAATATGAATTTCAAGAAGGCCTAGACGTAGTCGCGATTTCGGGGCTGGATATGGAACAATTAGCACAAGACTTTGTAGACTCAGGCACAGTCAATGAAACAGAAGGCTGGGCAACAGGCTTTGACCCCAGTATTTTACAAACCGCCCAAGCAACCGCACAAGCAAAACTAGAAGCTCATATCGCCACCCTAGATAACCCCACCGTAGGCGATGTGATTGGCGGTAAGAAAACCATTATCAAAGAATATCCTGCCTTGCCCTCATCACTGCCTAACCGTATTGTGATTATCGGCACACGCTACGACAAATTACCCAGCCAGTTACAACAAAAAATAGAGTTTGCACTCAACACCGATTTTTTAGGTGAAATGATAGACCCCATCAGCTTCCCCTACGCCAAACTTAATAATGAAAAGGTAAACCTATCCTTCAAACCTGCCTCACAAACCGATGAAGACGCACTGGCTGCGTTAATCCCCGAAGGCGCAACCGATGCAAGTCAATTACCCACCAGCATACCCAGCTCAATCAATGTAATTCCAGAGCTTAAAGTCAACGGAGAGCTTGTAAAAACAGGATTTGCTATGCAAATAGGTGAAGAGATAAACTTTACTACAGGCATTAAATTTGCAGGCAAAGGCTATATCACACAGCCTAGAGGCTATAAAGTGATAGCAGGCTCGTTTTTAAATGTGAATGTATTTGCAGGGAGTGTCTCGCCCGTAAAACTAGAACAGTTACAAAGTAAACTAGAACAAACAAAGCTCACACTAGAATCCGCTGATCAGGCACAAATAGCCGCCCTCACCAGAGATGATATACTGGGCGATATGTTTTATGCAGGCGGATTAGGATACTACGCACAATTGTTATCACTCAGTTACATTAGCGGCTTAAAAGCCAAAGGCTATTACCAGCTAGCGGCAGGTTATGGCACGATTGGCTATGAGCCAGAAGTAAATACCTTCTTCGGTCAACCTAAAAGCATCAGTACTGGTGGCGTGGCATTTGATATACCGATGATCAATATAGCCGCCAATCAAGAGGGCGATGCAGAAAAAGCCAAACAGTTTAACCTGCAAGTAGGCACATTAGGCTCGGCATTGGAGCACATTACGCCTGAACAGATGTTTGCGCCGACTGATCCTAATGCACCAAAACCTGATGCAATTTCAGCGGTAAAAGCCTTACAAAAAGCCAGCGCGGCGGGGCAGAAGATTTACAAAATAACCAAGGATAATATAGACCAAGTCTTGCCTTTTCTACAGCATGGTCAAGAAGCGAGAAATGATATTATCAGAGGCGTTAATGCGGGTAAGGAAGTGACGACGCATACCGATGCGGTGAGTATACCTGGGGGCTGGTCTGGCTTTGGGTATATTATTACTGATCCTGTGGTGGGGGATGGGGTTTATAAGATTAGTGGGGGGTTGAATGGAGCAATGTTGATTATAGCAGGAGCTAGTTTCATGATAATAGCAAGTCTTGTTGTGATGTCTGGGGTGGGTATTGCTGTAATTCAAGCAGCAGCATTAGTTGCAGGTATAGGGGCGAGTTTAATTGCCGCTGGTGTTGCTCTTATACATGGAGATATTGAAGCTTGTAAACTTGCGATCTCTATTGCTAGTAGTCTTTTAATAACTCTTATCGGTTTCTTTGCTACTGCTGGTCTTGGTTTTTCTGCATTAGCAGGGGGAATTGGGTCTAACATTTATGCCGCTCAGTATGGGAGTATTGTTTGTAAATGAAAAAAATCATTTATACAATTTCTATTTTCTTTTTTATCTTTTCTATTGGTTATGTAATTGAATATATTATGTATACCTATCGAGGATTGCCTATTGATAATCCATATAGCAAATATACTACTGCAGTTATATTGACAGTGTTTATTTTTTTTCGGCATGTTAATAAAAAGAAATAGGTAATAATTGGGGTCGGAGTAAAATTAAATAAAAATCAGCTACTTATCTAACCCCCCCCCCCCCCATTTCTT
>JALSLX010000031.1 GCA_026988095.1 Thiotrichaceae bacterium | reverse complement strand
CTGCAATTTTAAATTGGCCAATTAAATGCTGACCTTTATTTGATGTTATCCAATCCATTAAAGCCAGAGCGCCTGACGTATTTAAATCGGGGTATTTCTTTGAGCTAACAGCAATAATGCCATAAGGATTAAACAAAACAGAATCCCCTTCAAAGGCTATTTTTAAAGGTGACTTTTTTGAATAGGCCAGCCAAGTTCCACGATCAGTTAGGGTGTAAGCATCCATTTCGCCGGCTATTTGTAAAACTTTTCCCATCCCTTGACCTGCCTCACGATACCATTTTTCATTGTTGGTTCTTATGTCAATTTTTGCAGCTTCCCATAAAGCAATCTCTTTCTTGTGTGTGCCAGAGTCGTCTCCGCGAGATACAAAAATACTCTTTGAGTGAGCTATTTTCTCTGATGCTTCTTTCGCTGACTTTGCCATTGAAAGTTTTGCAGGGTCGTTTGATGGGCCAACAATCACAAAATCGTTATACATAACATCAAATCGTGAATCACCATCACCATCAGCCATAAATTTATTTTCAGCAGTTTTTGCATGCACAAGTAGTACATCAACATCACCATCGCGGCCCATGCGTAATGCTTTGCCTGTGCCTACTGCGATTGTGTGTACCTTATAGCCCGTGTCTTTTTCAAATTGAGGTAGTAAGACGTTTAATAATCCAGAGTTTTCTGTGCTGGTTGTTGTGGCGAGTTTAATAATTTTATTCTTTATGTTCTCTGTCGCTGTTTGAGAAAAAGCAGGATGAATAGATAATAATAAGGAAGCGAGAAGTAGTATCTTTGAAAAGCAGGGTAGAGAGGTTTTGAACATTGATAACATTAACGTTGCCTAGTGAGTTAATAAAAGGTTTACACTTTATGATTCTGCAAATACAGTGCCAAAACTAGGTGTATTGTGCAGAATTTATTAATATAGTCTAAAAGTAAGCTAAAGTAGGAATACTTATTTTCTCTATTCTCATATTGTTACTAATATGACGTAAAAAGAGTATAGGATAAAAACCAATAGGGTCAAATTGTCCCGATGTTAAAATTAAAATGGAAGTTTTTGAAGCATGAGTGTAGCAGCAATAAAAACAGATGAACTATCAGATGCAACTAAAAAAGTATCTGGCTTTAAACGCCACTCAGTTTTAATTGTTGATGATGAACCTGGTATTCGAAGTTTTTTGCAAAAAGGATTAGAGAAACTTTTTGGATTAGTGGAAGTGGCCGAAGATGTTGAATCTGCCGAAGAACTCCGTCAGCGTTGTAATTTTGATCTCATTATTTCAGATATTCGCTTGCCGGGTATGTCAGGTGTAGATTGGGTGACTGAGCTACGTCAACAAGGTTGTACAGCATCTGTTATCTTCATAACGGCGCACGCCAGTTTAGAAACGGCAATAGCAGCATTACGAGCAGGTGCAAGTGACTTTATTATGAAGCCATTTCGTATGGATCAAATGATGGCATCTATCGAAGGTTGCCTTGCGCATCAACAGGTTCAGCGTGAAAATGTGGTCTTAAAACGCCAAGTTGATCAGATTTATGAAAGTGGCATGATTGGCTCTTGCGATACCATGCAAAGTGTTTGTGATGTGATTAAATCCATCGCGCCGATGCCAACCACGGTGTTGATAGAAGGCGAGTCAGGCACGGGTAAAGAATTAGCCGCACGTGCACTGCATCGCTGGAGCGGACGAAAAGGCACTTTTGTACCCGTAAACTGTGGTGCGATTTCAGAAGAGTTAATGGAAAGCGAGTTCTTTGGTCATACTAAAGGTGCCTTCACAGGCGCGCAAAATACCCGAGAGGGGCTTTTTACCTATGCCAATAATGGCACATTATTCTTGGATGAAATTGGTGAAATGCCAATGTCGATGCAGGTGCATTTATTGCGCGTATTAGAAGAACGTGTGATACGCCCTGTTGGTTCTAACCGAGAAATCCCGATTGATGTGCGAATCATCGCGGCGACCAATCGTAACCTTGCCAAACAAGTAGAAAAGAAAGAATTCCGAGAAGATTTATTCTATCGTTTAAATGTAGTGAATGTTCGAATGCCACCCCTACGAGAACGTATGGATGATTTACCTGCGCTAGTGCAACACTTCGCAACGAAGCTTTCAGCAGATTTGGGCTTGCCAGAACCTTCAATTACGGGTGATGATTTATTTAACCTGCGTGCTTATGAATGGCCTGGCAATATCCGTGAGCTTAAAAATGTGATTGAACGCTGCCTGCTTTTAAAACAAACACCAGGTCAGTGTTTAACGGGTAATGCAGTAGAGCAATCTGTAGCAAGCAATCCACAAACAGATGCCAATATTTATCAATTAGATCAAATTGAGAAGAATCATATTCTAAAAGTATTAGCGTTGGAAAATGGTAATAAATCAGCAGCAGCTAGATTGCTAGGTGTATCAAGAAAGACCTTAGAGCGTAAAGTAAAGGCTTGGAATGCAGCTGACTAGAAAAAGTCCCCTCTCCCCAGCGGGGGGAGGGTTAGGGAGGGGGAAGAAATGCTAAAACGAAGAAAAATAGTGGGAACCCCCCCTTTTTTATATGCCACCCCCCCTCTTTTTCGATGTTTTGTAAGTAAATGGGCTAAAAAAGGTATTAGAAAAGAGCTTGTAAAGGGCTGTTTGTCATACAAAACCCCAAGCCGAGCGTATACGAGACCATGTTGGAGCGTAGCGACGACTGCCCGTAGGGTGCATAAAATGCATAAAAAGAGGGGGGGTGACCTCAATAAATATCGTTTTTTAAAAGAAAATGTTGCCGTATGAGTTTTTTTACACAGTTCCGCGATGCAATTCGTCATAAAGTCCGTTACAAACTTCTTTTACTGGTGTTATTTCCCATATTGTTGATTATGCCTGTTGCTTTAGCATTGGCAATTTACTGGGGCAAAACATTTACCTACGATCAACTCTTTTTAAAGGTGAATACCGACCTTGCTGTATCGCATGATGCCTTTAGTCGCATCCGCCAAGATTATTTGAATGAGTTAGAGCGCTTGGCAGAATCTTACTCCTTTCGTGCCGCACTTGAATCTGGTAATCAACAATCGGTTGTAAAGCAGGTTGATTTTTTAAGAGAGAAAATTGGGTTTTCATTCTTAAAAGTTGTACAAACGGGTAATCAATCTAATATTTTGAAAACTAGGCGAAATTCATCTGCATTGTTGAGCGCGCTAAATGGGCACGCAAGTTCAGGGGTAGAAATATACTCAGCACTAGAGCTGAAAACAGAAGATAAAAAGCTCTTTGATCTTGTTCAACTCCCCCTCGTAAAAACGCCACGAGCACGACCAAGCGGTAGAACGCTGGAAGACAGAGCAATGGTGATTCGCGCTCTTTATCCTGTAAAAGATTTTCATGGTGAAGTTGTGGTATTGCTAGATGGTGGTGTGTTGCTTAATGAAAACTTTCAGTTTGTAGATACGATTCGTGACTTAGCCTATGGCGAAGGAAGCTTGCCCAAAGGCAGTTTCGGAACAGTAACCGTATTTTTAGAAGATGTACGAATCTCCACAAACGTGCCGCTTAAAAAAGGTGAACGAGCCTTAGGTACGCGGGTATCAAATGAAGTAAGAACTAAAGTTCTAGATCACGGTATTACGTGGATCGACCGAGCCTTTGTGGTAAACGATTGGTATGTATCATCTTACGAGCCCATCATTGATATTGATGGAAATCGCGTAGGAATGCTGTACGCAGGTTTTTTAGAAAAACCTTTTCGTGATGAATTATGGCGTGCGCTTGGCGTGTTGGTATTAATGTTTTTAGGTTTGATGTTGCTATCTGCATGGGCTGCTATTCGAGGCGCGAGAAAAATATTTAAGCCAATAGAAAAAATGAGCGACGTGGTGCATTTGACCCAAGAAGGTGGTGCGAAACGCGTGGGTTTAATTGAATCGCAAGATGAACTGGGCACACTCTCGCATGAGTTTGATGATATGCTCGATCAGCTACAACAGCGCAACCAAGAGATTCAAAACTGGGCGGATTCATTAGAAGATAAAGTAGAATCACGCACGATTGAGCTAAAGAAAAAGAACACAGATTTAGAAAACTCCATCCAACTATTACGCCAAACACGCCAGCAATTAGTCGTCGCCGAAAAACTCGCTGCGCTGGGTGAGCTAACCGCAGGAGTGGCACATGAAATTAACAATCCTACCGCGGTAATGCTAGGAAATCTTGATGTGATGGTTGCAGAACTAGGGGATAACGCAGAGCCAGTTCAAAAAGAAATCGACTTAGTGATTGAGCAAATCTACCGAATTCGAGACAT
>JALSLX010000030.1 GCA_026988095.1 Thiotrichaceae bacterium | reverse complement strand
ATAGATCAGTTGCTTGTGATTTTTCATTGCTAACATCTCTTGCGGAGAAAAAGCGGAAGGCTACAAGTAACTGGTCGCTTTTTCTACTCGTTGCAAGTTATGCATTTGGAATGTGAATCTAAGTGCTTAAAACAGACCAAAATTCATGCTAATTGCACAAATCAGCGACACCCATGTCGCCAGCTCAAGTAAAAAAGCCTATGGCGTTGCGCCAACGGCTGACAATCTAAAAATATGCGTTGATAACATCAATCAACTCGATCCAAAACCCGATTTAGTCTTGCTCACAGGTGATATAACCAACGCCAGCCTTAGAGAAGAATATGACCTTGCCTTTGCATTGCTCAATAAACTGGATATGCTCTATTTTGTGATCCCGGGGAATCACGATGACCGCATAAAAACAAAATTGATCTTTAATAAACACTGCCCCGCAGTTTCTACACCACAAAATTTCATCCAGTACGTGGTTGATGATTATGACATTCGTTTAATCGCTATGGATAGCACCACTCCCAATGAGGCAGGTGGTGAATTATGTGAATCAAGACTAGCTTGGCTTGACGGACAACTGGAAAAAGATACTGATAAGCCAACGATAATCTTTATGCATCATCCACCCATAAAAGTAGGCGTGATTGAAACAGATATTGATGGGTTTATTGGCGCTAATAAGCTTGGTGAGATCGTTAAAAAATACAATAATATTGAACAGATTATTTGTGGGCACGTTCATTTACAAACGCATACTCGCTGCCATGGCACGGTGGTGACTACGGCGCCGAGTGTCGGTATGGAGTTGGTGCTTGATCTTACTTTAAAGAAACCCCCTCAATTTGTCATTGAGCCACCTAGTTATTTATTGCACTACTGGACTCCTTATAATAATTTAGTGACGCATACGATTAGTGCTCGTAAGACGGATGGGCCTTATTTGTTTAAGGAGCAGTGATGGGCTAAGCCTTCTCTCCCTAGCAGGGAGAGAGCTGGAGAGTGGATAGAAGCTCAAAAACAGCGATACTGTACAACTTTCCTACCCCCTCCCCTTGCTAGGTAGAGGGGACTTTCTTAACCTAGTAGTTTGAACTCTCACACTCAATAACCAAATCCTCACCTTTAACCATAATAGATTCCACAGTCTCACGCGACAAAGAAAGCAATATCCGCCTCTCTGGCAAGCCACTCATTCTCTTCGACCAAACCTCACCACTTTCAGAACGAATAACCAATCGCCCTTTTGCGGGTTTAGTAAATCGTATTTGTAATTGTATATCTTGAAGTTCTGATTGAATCGCAATTCTTTGTGGCACACAATATTTAATTATCGGGCTTTCAACTTTTATTGAGATGCTTGTTTGTTTTTCATTATCGACTAATTCATCCGATAAACTATCCGCAATATTCCTCGCCGTTTCAACGCCCTCTTTCCAGCACCATCCTGCTGTTTCAACAGGTCGTAAAACATTGCCCGTTGCAAAATAAGTAGAATCGGAACAGCGCCCAAACTGATCAACAACGGGACCATTGGATTGTGAATCAATCTCTAAATGACCCATACGCGCCAGCGAAGCTTCGGGCACGAACTGCCCTGTGAAAATCACGCCATCACAGATAAACTGTGTTTTTTCGCCTGAATCATCAATAACACTAACACCCGTAACTCTTTCTTTTCCATGAATTTTCACAAGGCGCGTATTGCTTAAAAATCTCACACCTTGCAACTTCGGGTACACGCGTAAAAACGACCATGCCGTTGAGCGAGCATTTTCTTCAATCATTGCGACAGGTTTTATTTTAGCGTGTCGACAAGTGGCTATTGCTGAAAATGAAACCAATTCAGAACCAATAATCACTGGGTTTTCAAAAGGTTTGTTATCGCTAAGATAAACCATTGATTGCAACGCGCCTGCCGTCATTATTCCTAAAGGTCGTTGACCTGTGACTAATCTGGCAGAACGTGGGTTTTCTCGAATACCCGTTGATAGCACCACAATTTTCGCTTTGAGTTGCGTCGCTCCTTGTTTTGTAGATAGGTTTAACAACCCTCCTTTTTCAAACGAGGTCACAGTGCTATTTAACGCGATACCTACACCACTTTCTATCGCCTTTGCCACCAGTGCCTTGGCATATTTTGGACCAAAATAGACGCGCTTAAACTCACGCATTCCAAAAGGTGAATGACCACAATGACGAGGATTCCCCCCTGCTTCTGAATTTCTTTCCAGCACAATAACATCTGCGATGCCTAGCCGTTTTAATTCGGTCGCCGTTGCAAGTCCCGCAGGACCGCTACCAATAATGACTACATCACAGTGAGTTGGTAAGGCTGATTTTGTCATTTATCATCAGCCTTTGTTACAGAAGATTTTTTTATAGCTTTTGCTAATGGTTGCTTAAAACACCCCTGCGTCAATTCGCTAAGCTTTGCAGAACAATAAAAACCCTGACACCGCCCCATGGTCACGCGCGTTCTGCGTTTTAATCCTTCAAGACTTCCTGCAGGAATTTCACCCGCTAGTGCCTGCTTTATTTCACGCTGTGTTACCAGCTCACAATGACAAACGATGCCTTCGTTACCTGCTTTCTCCCAATCTCGTTTTTCTGTCTCTGCGACGGGGATCATACTAGGGTAAATAATATCTTCTCGTGTCTCATATTGACTTCCATACGCTTGAAAATCTCTAAAAACACGTTTAGCAATCCCCAATGCAGCGCTTAATCCTGTTGAACGAATCCCACCCACACTAATATAATTGTTCTCTTCATAATGTTTAATACAATAATCTTTATATTCAGTCGCTGGACGAATCCCTGCAAAGGTTGCTGTTATTGGTATATTTTTTAAAGCAGGGACTAATTCTTCACCTTTTAAACGTAATGACTCTAAAGTTTCTTGTACGACCGACGCATCATCTCGACTCTTTTGTTCTTCTGCTGTTGGACCAACTAAGACATTTCCAAAAATAGTTCTACAGATAACAACCCCTTTCGTTATCTCATTGGGCACAGGTAAAATAATCGCATTAATTAATTGGCTTGCAGCCTTGTCATAAACAATGAATTGTCCTTTACGTGGACGTATCTCAAATGCTTTTTTGCCGATTAGCATTTCATCAAGTTTGTCACCATACAAACCTGCACAATTAATGACGTTAGTACCTTTGACTATACCTCTGTTCGTCTCAATCAACCACTTTTCACCATCATACTTTCCAGCTTTAACTTCAGTTTCACGTAGTAATGTAGCTCCATTTTTTATGGCCTGTAACATATACATATTAGGTGCTGTCCATGGATCAATCACATACTCTCGTGGGACATAAATTGCTGCTCTTACATCTGAGGATAACTGTGTTTCTTTTGATAAAACTTCCTTTTTATTTATTATTTTAGTATCACCAATACCATTTAGTTTTGCTTTCTCAAGTATCCCTTCTAATAAATTTTCTTCTTCTTCTGTCCAGGCTATTACTAATGCGCTGGTCTTCATCAATGGCAAACCTAATTTTTTACGAATAGAAAGATACTCATGATAACTTTCAACAATGCAAGCGTGTTCAACTGAATTTGGAGGCGCATCAAATCCAGTATGTAAAATTGCGCTATTTCCCTTGCTAGCACCGTCGAGGATATCTTCCCCTTTTTCTAAAATTAATACTTTTGCACCAGCCAAAGTAAATTCTCTTGCCATTGCACAACCAACAATACCTGCTCCTACAATAATAGTATCAAAGCAATCCGATCGTAAGATTTTGTTTTCTTTCATCTTTTAAATTAACTCAACTTGAGATTAAGTACACATAGAAGAAATTACTCTAATTTTCTTAAAAAAGCCATACAGCTCAAGAAATGTCATCAAAATGTCATACTTCATTCTTATAGTCTCTTTTAAGTTCTACGGAATGAAAAATTATATATTATCAATCAAAGAGGAAAAAAGGATGCTTATTAAAAAAGCTTTAGCAGGTGCAATTGCACTAACTTTAACAACTGGCCTAATGGCACAAGAAACGCTAAAAATCATCACATGGAAAGGATACGCCCCTAAAGCACTTGTGAGCGAGTTTGAAAAAGAGACGGGTATCGAAGTAAAAGTTACCTATAGTAATAACGAAGAGATGGTCGCTAAACTTCGCGCTACTCGCGGTGCTGGTTTTGACCTTGCACAACCCAGTCAAGATCGTATTACTGCCGTTCAGAAGAAGTACAAAATCTATCAAGCGATTGATTACAGTAAAGTTAACACTGATCAATTGATTACATCAATGGTTGATGCGGTTAAGAAAAATTCTG
>JALSLX010000029.1 GCA_026988095.1 Thiotrichaceae bacterium | reverse complement strand
TCTGTCTGCGAAATATTGCCTTCACTATTTACACGTAGGCTTTCTTTTTCTAACCCCGTTAATGAGTTTTTAAGTAGGCTTGTAAAACCTTTTTCTTCTATTTTATTGAGTCGTTTATTGAGTGTTTGATACAAACTTAAATCCTAGAAACATTGTAATTAGTCATTAATGTTAGCAGGTATTGGGTGAAATATAGTGTTTTAAACACAAATCATCGAAAAAGAGGGGGGGTGGGTAAATAAAATAGCATTTAACGCTCTTTCAGAGTCAAAACCAGTATTAGTACCAGTATCAGACAAAGAAGTGATCCGCTTAATTGACCTACATTACCAAGGCAAAAACGGTGAGTACTATCCATATAGAAAAATGAAAAATCATTGCTCGTTTATATCGTGTAAGCAGATCATCGGGGTGAATACTGCTAATTATAAAAGGTCGGTCATCAGTAGGGCGAGAGATAACGTGACTAGCGGGAGCTTGATAGATTTCTTCTAAGCTATTGTCTACCGTGCGTTCAGCAGAGTTTCTTACTTGTGTCATTTCACTTTCGTCTATTGCGCCATCATTGTTTCGGTCAAAGTAATCTAGAAACCTAACAGGGTGACGTTTCCATTCCACTATTTTTGAGGTGACGAGTGCTTTTCTTTCATGCTCATTTCTTTGTTTACTGAGTGTTTCTAGTTGGCCAAGCACGTAGATTGTTTCATCAGGATAGATAGCATAATAAGCCTGTGAACCGTAGTGATGACGTGGCGTGATGACTTCAGCATCTCTAGGGTCAACAGTACAGATACCTTTACCATCATTTAAAAGAAAACCTGCAGAACTGGTATAAAGATATTTCCTATACCACACCATAGTGGGGAGCTCTCTATGAGGCCCTCGGACAACCTCATTCTGATATAAAGAGACTTTCCCTTTTAAAACGGCATAACCTTGTGCCGCAGAATTTAAACTGCTGTGGGAGGTATCCTCCAAAAATCGTATTCGTCGATAAAGCAAAAAAGCCCAAGCTAAGCTCAAAATAGATAAAATAATGATGTACTGAGCTTTGTTATAACGATCACCTTTTTCAAAGAAAAAAATACCAAAAAATAAAACTAGATATAAAAGTGAGCTGATAAAGCGAATCAACAAGCTTTTAAGTTGTGTAGAAAGGGTAGAGCTTGGAGTTAAGAATGAAAAGAGATATTGGTGTAAACCAATCGTCCACGCCAGAATACTCGCTAAGACAGCAATGCCTCTAAAGGCTGCACCCTCAATGGATAACTGTCCTTTAAAAACATAAATGATGAGAATTACGACAAGGTCAAACCATAAGAACCAAAGAATGGGTTTAACAATGCCTGATGAACCAAACGGCATAATATTAGGTTTATCTAAGGTTTATGACTGAAAACTAGCGCCAACATCAATATCTTGTAGTTCTTCAGCGCGAAATTCAAGTAAATCAAATTCTTCAAAACTAAAGATATTAGCAACAATATTGTCAGGAAACTGCTGAATGCGTGTATTGCTTATCGCGGCTGTATCGTTATAAAACTCGCGACGATCAGAGATGCTTTCTTCCAAGGTAGTGATGCGTGTTTGTAAGCGTAAGAATGCATCACTACCACGAAGCTCGGGATAATCTTCAGCGACGGCAAACAAACCGTTTAGACTGGCGCTTAAGTTCATTTCAGCCGCGCCAATCTCAGGAATATTTTTAGCCTTCATCGCAGATTCTACTAAATTACGCGCTTTGATCACTTTTTCAAGCGTCTCTTGCTCGTATTTCATGTGTTGCTTACAAGTATCAATCAGCTTGGGTAACTCACTGTTGCGTTGCTTGAGTAATACATCAATATTACTCCAAGACTTCTTGGTGTTGTTTTTGAGTGAAACTAGTTGGTTATAAATAGCGATGCCCCAAACGATAGGTGCAGTCACCATGCCAAAGAAAACGATTAGGCCGATATTCATTTTTATCTCCAGTTTATTTTTAGTATTAGTACCGATTTTACCAGATTGGGGTGTGCGGTGTTTAATCTCGGATGAATGGT
>JALSLX010000028.1 GCA_026988095.1 Thiotrichaceae bacterium | reverse complement strand
AGTCGGGCTTGGTTTCCTAGTAGTCGTTATCGATAGACTTTAATGGTCAATGTGAAACATCCTCCTCTTCCGCCAGATACAAAAAAACCCGCATAAGCGGGCTTCTTTGTATCTGGCGGAAGAGGAGGGATTCGAACCCTCGGTACGGATAAACGTACACACGCTTTCCAAGCGTGCTCCATCGGCCACTCGGACACTCTTCCTGGATCGTCTGGATTAAACAAAACGATGCGCGATTTTATGCTGTTTTGTTATATCTGACAAGGATAGGATTTTAATTCTGACGAAGATCATGCTTTTATAAGAAAAAGTGTGATTGTAAATTACTGCATGTTAGCCTTGTTTTTTAATTTTTATATTGTTTCTAGTGCTGTTATGAAAATCATACGCTTTTATTTCTCTGCTTTTATTATCTTGTTGTCATTATTTTTAAGTGCTTGTTCACCACACCCCGCTACAGGTGTTTGGAAGGCGGTGGGGGATAATGCCCTGGGCGTTGATCGTTTAGTAGCAGGTTTTGAGGGTAGGGCTGAGTTTTCGACGAGTAAAATCAATAATGCTGTATGGCATTGTTTCTGGGCTGCATCGGATAAAAAAGCATTAACGCTTAGTTGTGCTCCATCAACTAACCCTGAGGAGAAACGTTTATTTACATTGAGTGTGAATGATCAAGGCTTGGCAGAATTACGTGATAGTAGTCCGAAAGAAGATAGTGCTTCATCGGCTGAAATACTCCCAGTATTAGCAATATTTACACGATTGGATGAAGATCCGTCTCCACGTAAGAAGTAGTAATATCAGCATGAATCAACACGAATTATTTGGAAATATAATAGGTGAACCGATAAGCCTATTGCCCAAAGATGGCAGTGTGGATTATTACGGTGGTTTATTGTCTTTGGATCAAGCTGATTATTTTTTAAAACAGTTATTGGATAAAATCACATGGAAAAATGATTTGGCGATCGTTATGGGTAAGCGCATCGTTACCAAACGAAAAGTCGCTTGGTACGGTGATCACCCTTTTAAATATACTTATTCAAATACCACTAAATCTGCCTTGCCATGGATTGATGAATTGCTAACATTAAAAACAATGGTAGAAGATAAAACAGGCGAAACATACAACTCCTGCTTGCTTAACTTGTATCACACAGGGGAAGAGGGAATGGCGTGGCATAGTGATGCAGAAAAAGATTTAAAGAAAAATGGCGCGATTGCATCGTTGAGTTTAGGCGCAATGCGTAAATTCTCTTTTAAGCATAAACAAAGCAAAGAGACAGTCTCTTTGGATCTGCAACATGGGAGTTTGCTGGTTATGAAGGGGGCAACACAAAGGCATTGGCTGCATAGATTACCGCCTACCAAAAAAGTAGCAGAGCCACGGGTAAATTTGACGTTTAGAACGATAACTAGGAGCCTGTCTGAGAACTGATTAGCCTACTACAAAAAAATCTGTCTCAAAATTGCTTTATCTCGCTACGGCTACAGTTCTTGGGCAGGCTCCTAGTTAAAAGATCTCCCTAAAAGGGTGATTTTGATAGACCCACCCCCTTATTTTTCGCTGTTTTGTGTTTTTCTGAGAAGCTTTTCACGTACAAATCATCGAAAAACAGTGGGGGTGGTATAGATAAAGAGCATACAGCCTGCCCAAGCCCACAAACAAAACTAGAAGCGCATATAGCTCACCCTAGAGTCCGCTGATCAGGGGGTCTGAGCCCAGTGGTACGAAAACGTACGCTAAGGATTCATTTTATCCAACTAAAGTCGATTGCTAATAGACTCCGTTACAAATTCATTGAGCGATATTTCCATCTCTTTAGCCTTTACCATTGCGGCTAAATGCAAATCATGCCCGATACGGATATTAAAGCTCCCTTTGCAGGGCACTTCTGGCTGATAGTCTTTTTCCTCGCATGTTTTAAGGTAATCATCTACCGCCTCTTCGAAGGAGGCTTTTACATCGTCAACAGACTGACCTTCATAAGTCACTAATGCGGATATGTAAAGGAGCTTCCCATGAAGAATATCATCTTCAATTGAAACTTTAATATCACCAATGTAGCCTTTGTATTTTAGTAATTTCATAGTAAATCTCCACTTTGAAGTTTTTCACGTACTTGTCGTATCACATAGGCTTTAACTTCATTCCTAGGATGTGGTTTATGCAAGTTAATCATGTCTAATGGATTGCCATTATCAAATTTTACCCGTGATCCTGAACCTTCGGTTTTCTCGTAGCCTAGTAGTTTTAATAGACTGGTTAAGTCATTCCAGACCCATGTTGCATGATGGTTATCTAGCTTTTTTAATAATTTTTCCAACTTACTCATTAGTTTCTCCAGTCTCTATGCTAATCATAAGGCATTACTTTGAAGTATTGCAACTATTACATAGTTGCAATACTTAGGCTAGAGAGTACAGTGAATTTATTACAGAAAATTACGGTTATTAACCTACTTTCCCCTTTGAAAGCGCGGGAGGTTGGATAAGTTTACGCGATCCAACAAAGAATATTCGGGGCCAGAGTAAAAATTAAATAAAAACAACAATTTATACGATGCCACCCCCCCCTCATTTTTCGCTGTTTTGTATTTTTCTGAGAAGCTTTTCACGTACAAATCATCGAAAAAGAGGGGGGGGGTGGTCTATTTACAAATAGAATAATCATCTTTTAAGCTATTACCTAAGCTAAAAGTGTATGAAAAGGCTCAAAAGTCTTTAAAAACCCTGTGTAAGCCCTTCAGAATTTAATTTTAAGTTAAACCCCAAGCTTAAAAGCCAGTAATGTCATGCCAAATAATATAGGTTGATGAATGAGGTAAATAATCAAAGAGTGTCGTCCCATAAAGCTTAGTTTAGTGCTTATGGCGCTAGTCTTTAAGTGGGGTAAAAGATGCCAGCCTTTTGCTACAATAAACATCCCGATTAAAACAGGCGCAAACCATGGGAAAACATTCACCATATCTTCTGTATAGCGAACGGGTAAGTGTAAGGGTTGGTATACAAGATTAAACAAAGCGCGGGTGTGTAGCCAGCCAGCCCAATAACCCACTAAAATAATTAAGGCTGTAATTAATGATAACCAAGGTTTTCCTACAAAGAGTAACCCTAGCCAGGAGGCGAATAGAATAAAGTGTAAGATGCCAAAATATATCCATGTTTGAGGAAAATTCAGATAGCTACCCACGCTAACTAAAATTGATGCTATGCCTAAAAATATGGTGCGTTTTTTCATGCATGTCCAACAAATACCTTTGTTATGAGTGAGTGCCAAGCTCATCCCCATTGTGGTTAGAAATAGGGTGACGATGATTACTCTAAAGCCTTGCCAAAACAGGCTAGTATCCATGTCTATTTGGATGTAACTAAAATTATTTAAATCAAAGCTAAAGTGATAAATAATCATGAGTGCTACCGCAAAACCGCGTGTAACATCGATATAGTGTAGGCGTTGTTTGTTCATGTTTGTTTGAATTTACTTAGGGTTATTTTCTGATGCTACTTCTTCGAATAGGGTCGAGAATACTGTTTATTTTTTCTAAGTTTGGGTCAGAGTCGGGATAGTCTAGCGTATAATGTAGACCACGACTTTCCTTACGCTTTTGTGCTGATCGAATGATTAGGCGTGCAACTTCGGCTAGATTTCTTAATTCGATTAAATCGCTGGTTACTTTAAAGTTTGAGTAGTATTCGTCAATTTCCGTGAGTAACATTTCTATGCGATTTCGTGCACGTTGTAAGCGTTTTGATGTTCTTACGATACCAACGTAATCCCACATGAAGCGTCTTATTTCATCCCAGTTGTGGTTGATGACAACGCGTTCATCTGAGTCAGTGACTCGGCTTTCATCCCAGTCTGGTATGTCATATGTTTGATTGTTTACAGATTCAAAGCGTTTTGCAATATCTTTAGATGATGATTGTCCATAGACAACACATTCGAGCAGTGAGTTACTCGCCATTCGGTTAGCGCCATGTAAGCCCGTAAATGTAGTTTCACCAATGGCGTAAAGTCCATTCAAATCAGTTTGCCCTGCATCATCTACCATCAAACCGCCACAGGTGTAATGAGCGGCTGGTACAACGGGAACAGGCTCTTTATTCATATCGTAACCAAACTTCCTGCACATGGCATATACATTTGGAAAGTGGTCTAGCAGAAAGTCTTTAGATTTATGGCTGATGTCTAAAAATACAGAGTCGATACCGAGTCGTTTCATTTCGTGGTCAATTGAGCGCGCTACAATATCTCGTGGAGCAAGCTCGCCTCTAGGATCAAACTTATCCATAAAGCTTGATCCATTGGGTAATAAAAGTCTCCCGCCTTCACCACGTACGGCTTCGGTAATTAGGTTTGATTTAGCATGTGGATGATAAAGACAGGTAGGATGAAATTGCATAAATTCCATATTGGCAACACGACAGCCTGCACGCCAACCCATTGCAATACCGTCGCCACTCGCGCCATCTGGATTGCTGGTGTAGAGATAAACTTTGCTAGCACCACCTGTTGCAAGCACGGTAAATTTTGCTTGAAAGGTAGAGATTTTATCATTCTGTGTATTTAATACATACGCACCAATACAACGGTTATCTCGTTGAGTTCGTTGTTGCTCACTCTGCTGAAGTTTTCGTGTGGTGATCAAGTCAATAGCAATATGATGCTCAAATAAAGTAATATTTTTCATGGCTTTAACTTTTGAAACCAAGGTGGTTTCTATCGCTCTACCACTGGCATCAGCAGCATGTGCAACACGGCGATTACTGTGACCACCTTCACGTGTAAGGTGCAACCCTGCCGTGCCTTCTATATGTTTGTCACTGTGGCTATCTTCTCGGGTAAAAGGGACGCCAGCTTTAATAAGCCAATCAATTGCTTCTGGGCCTTTTTCGACAACATTACGTACTACATCTTCAATGCAAAGGCCTGCCCCAGAATCTAGTGTGTCTGCAATATGTGATTCAAAAGAATCTGATTTATCAAGTACGGCAGAAATCCCCCCTTGTGCGTAAAAGGTACTGCCTTCCGTGAGTAAATTTTTGCTTAGGATGGCTATTTTCATGCTATCAGGTAGACTCAGAGCCAGCGTAAGGCCTGCTGCACCGCTACCAATTATAAGAACGTCATGCATTTTATTTGTTCAGTTGGTTAAATTCGAGTATTAGATTATCATATACAGAATAATTGAGGAGTCTTTGATTCAGTTGTTATTATCTTAACGTAGAAAAAACAGCCGCTATTTTTCAGGAAGTCACGTGTAATAGTTATTCTATTGCAATGAGTTTTGTGGAAAAGAACGGAAGTTTTATCAAGTTGAAAGTAACTCGGTTCGATTAAAGTCTCTTCTTACAATACAGTTAAAGCTGGGGAACATTGTTTTTCTTATTTTAAAGGAGAATAATGCCACGAGGAGAACGGCCCTAATGGGCGAAAAGCAAACAGATTTAGAATTGGTTAGGCGTGTGCAAGCAGGGGATAAATCCGCTTTTGATGTGTTGGTACTCAAATATCAACAGAAAGTGATTAATCTTGTGACGCGTTATGTCCATGACCCTCATATAGCGATGGATGTTTCTCAAGAGTCCTTTATCAAAGCTTATCGTGGCTTAAAGAATTTTCGTGGTGATAGCGCGTTTTACACGTGGTTGTACCGAATTTCTATCAATACAGCTAAAAATTACCTCGTTTCAAAAAACCGTCGTATGCCCGATGATGACATTGATGCGCAAGAAGCGGAACAGTATGACGGTGGTGATAAGTTAAGAGATATTAGCACCCCAGAGCGCCAAGCATTAACTGATGAAATTCAAGCAACTGTTCATAGCGCAATAGAAGCACTGCCTGATGATCTACGGATAGCAATTACTTTGAGAGAGCTAGAAGGTCTTAGTTACGAAGAGATATCAGAAACAATGGATTGTCCAATAGGCACAGTTCGTTCTCGAATATTTAGAGCGCGTGAGTCGATTGAGTTAGAGCTGGCGCCTTTGTTGGATCAGACTTGATGATAAATAGAATAAAATTTAAGCACATGAGTTCCGTAAGTCTTAAGTTCGACTAGACTATAGTTTGAATACATGAATTTATTAGTTGCAGGGATGAACTTAATCAGATAAACGCTGTCTTTAAAATAAGGTAGTAGTGAAGTTTAAAAAGTGGACGAAGCATGAGTGATAACAAATCAAAATCTAATGACGGTGATCAACCCATATCTTTGGCTGAACACCTCTCTACAGTGCTGGATGATGAGGCAGGATCTTTCGAGCAAAGGCGTGTTTTAGATGAGCTGACTTCTAGTAATAACTCGGGTGACGAGCTGAGTAAAAAATTATCCCACTATGCTTTGATTGGTGAATCAATGAGATCTACTAACCCCGCTACTGTGGCTGGGCCAAGTTTCTTAGCAGGATTACATGATAAAATATCTGAAGAAGATCAATACCACGATGTTCAACTACAAGATTCAGCGGCTAATGATGAGATGAATCAACAAAGTTCAAAACCATCGTCAATGCTTAGACCCGTAGGTGGCTTTGCATTAGCAGCCTCTTTTGCAGCTGTTGCTTTCATGGGTGTTCAAAATTATCAGCTAGGTAATCAGCTTGCTGAAAAGTCAGCTACACTTGTTGCCTTTACTGAGGCTGCAAAAAATGAAAAATTAGCTCAAATGGAGAACCAAACAGCGGTAGCGAAATCAGTCGCAGAGCTAGCCTCTACTGATGGTAATAATGCTATAACTCAAGATAAAAAAGAATATAAGCAAGCCAATGCACATGCTCGTTCATTCTTAAAACGCTATGTTGATAGCCATGTCCAATATGCATCGACATCAATATTTGTGCCTTCTGTTCGTGTTATCGCTTACGCTGATTATTGATCATGTTAATTAGACCCTTGCAACATTTTTTACAAAAACTCATTGTGCCAGCTATTATTCCTATGGTGGCTTTTTCACCAGCAGTGCACGCTGATGAAGAGGCTATTGAGTTATTAAACAGAATGAATATAGCGGTACATAAATTAAATTATTCTGGTACTTTGGCGTACTTAAAAAATAATACTCTTTCGAGCTTACATATTAATCACACTGTTGTTAATGGTGTAGAGACAGAGCGCGTTGTGCGTTTAAATGAAGAAGGTAATGAGGTGTCACGTGAGTTGCAAGACTTCTCTTTTGCATCTATCCCTACAATCCGTCCCGAAATGAAAAAAGTTTATTCTTTTGATATGGGGCGTGAAAACCGTATCGCTAACATTCCTTGTAGAGTTATTACGGCTCGCCCAAAAGATAGAGAACGTTATTTACAAAAATACTGTATTGATGCTGTAACAGGTATGTTGCTTGATTATATGTTAGTGGGTAAGTCACACAAGCCTGTAGAGCAGTTTATGTTTACGTCTATCGAAATACGAGTGCCAGAAGGCGTTGGCTCAGTAGCTCCTACAATGGAGGCAGAATTGTCTCTTGATAGTGGGCAAACGGCGTGTCCAAATACTAATTGTTCAAATGCAGTAGAATCGATTAAAGTAGATGGCGGGGTAGCAACTGCGATTGTAGATCAAGCGGTATCTTCGAAGGATAAGACAACCATCGTTGCACCTCGTGCGGTAAAATTGACTCGCCAAATGTTATCTTCAGACCTTGATGATGGCTGGGTAATGGAAACTTTGCCAGTGGGTTTTGAAATGAGCCAAGCACCTTCATCAAATGCAAGCATGGATGATTCTGCTGCTGAAACAAAACACTATATTATTTCTGATGGCTTAAGCTCGTTATCTATTTTTGTGTCTCCATTGACGGATGGATCAGATTTCGGTGCGGTAAAAATTAATTCAGGGGCTTTAAATGTAATAAGCCAACGAAAGGGAAATTCGATGATTACAGTCGTAGGAGAAGTGCCAGAAAATACATTACGTAATATTGTTGAGAACCTTAGGAAAAATAAATAATTATAACTATGCAACGCGAACTAGCAGAAGTTTCTTTTATTGATGGGGAGTATGTTTTTTTAAAAACATCAAGTACTTCAGCGTGTGGTGAATGCTCTTCTAAGGGTTCATGTGGTAGCGTTAAGCTGTTTAAACCTGTTGTAAAAAATAATGAAATTAAAGTAAAAAGCTCATTAGATTTAAAAGAGGGGGATTCTGTCGTATTGGAGTTAGCACCTTCTAAATTATTACAGGGCACTTTTTTGATCTATCTTTTCCCTTTAATTTCTTTGATAGTTTTTGCGGTGCTCGGAAAAATAATAGCTGGAGAGGGGATAAGTATTATCTCTGGCATAGTAGGAATGGTTATTTCTTTGTTATTAGTGAGTAAATATTTAACAAAAAAGGTAGTTTCTGAAGCATTTACACCCCAAATACTCGGTAAAACTAAAAAAGAATAAAAAATTAAGTTTTATGAGTATAGTTTTAAAACCACCTCCCTCTTTTTTCGATGATTTGTATTTTAAAATCTTAAATAGCTATAGATCATCAGTTCAGCAATCGTATGTACCCATCAAAATATTTATAAGTTTATAGCTAGAGAGTAAATTATGTTGTTTGTAAAAAGAATTTCAGTTTTTTTATTAGGTTTTCTTTTGTCTCAGTTCAGTTTGATAGCTAATGCTGCTGAGTTACCTGATTTCACGACGTTGGTTGAAAAGCACAGTGCTGCGGTTGTAAATATTAGTACGACTACAAACCCTAAGGATAGAAAGTCTTTGAAACCTGGTTTTTCGAGAGGAAACTCAGAAAAAGATCAAATGCTGGATGAGTTAATGCGCCGATTCTTTGATCGTGGGGAAGGTGCCGGGGGCTATCCTGTAGAAAAAGAAACCCACTCATTGGGATCTGGATTTATTGTTTCTAAAGATGGGTATATTGTTACTAATCATCATGTAATCGTTGGGGCAGACGAAATAATTGTAAAACTTAACGATAGACGTGAGTTAGTTGCAAAATTAGTCGGTAGTGATAAGCGTAGTGATGTCGCTTTATTAAAAGTAGAAGCTGAAAACTTACCTGTACTAGAAACAGGTAGCTCCGAAGCACTAAAAGTAGGTGAGTGGGTCATAGCGATTGGCTCTCCCTTTGGATTTGATCATAGTGTAACTGCGGGTATTGTGAGTGCGAAAGGTCGCAGTTTGCCGAGTGAAAATTATGTGCCTTTTATACAAACTGATGTTGCGATAAACCCTGGTAACTCGGGTGGCCCATTATTTAATATGAAGGGCGAGGTAGTGGGTATTAACTCACAGATTTACAGTCGTACAGGGGGCTTTATGGGAGTTTCTTTTGCTATACCTGTCGATGTTGCCAAGAATGTAGTGGAGCAATTAAAGAATAAAGGTAAGGTTTCTAGAGGGTGGTTAGGCGTTTATATTCAAGAGGTTACTAGAGAGCTTGCACTTTCGTTTGGCCTTGATACGCCACATGGGGCATTAATTGTGGATGTAATGAAGGATGGCCCAGCGAAAGATGTGTTAAAACAAGGTGATATCGTTTTAGAATTTGATGGTAAATTTGTGAGAAATGCATCTGCATTACCTGTTTTAGTGGGTTCAACGCCAATAGAAAAAGCGGTAGATATAAAGGTAAGGCGCGGTGGAATAACTCAGACATTGAGTTTAAAGCTAGAAGAGCTACCTAGCGATGATGATGTAAAAAAACCAGCTAAAAAAGAAGAACCTAAACCTAAAAAGAAAATAAATAGAGTAATGGGCATGGAGCTCGCAATCTTAGATGACGCGGCAAAAGAGTCATTGGATGTGGAGGGGGGAATTTTAGTTAAAAATATTAAAAGTGGAAAAGAGGGGTCTGCTGCGCGAAAAGCAGGTATTGAGCGTGGTGATATTCTACTAATGTTTAAAGGCGAAAAACTGGATAGTATTAAGCGTTTTGAAGAGCTTTCAAAAGACTTGGTTTCAGGTCAAACCTATGCAATTCTCGTTTTAAGAGAAGGGTCTGCAAGATTTTTGGCATTAAAAGCCGAAGAAATAAAAATAGATGAAAAGTAGCATTAATCTAATGCCGCATTGAAAATGCAGATACTCCCACCAGTCCTAATAGTGTATTATCGCGACGGTTGCCACTTGTGTGAACAGGTGGTGGCTTCTTTGTTTCAGCTACAAGCAGAGTTGGGATATGAGATTAAGCAGATAGATATAGATGCTGACCCTGTACTACGTAAAAAATATAATGTAGATGTCCCAGTAGTGACTTACCAAGGCGAAGTTGTTTTCTATCATTTCTTTGATGAAGTAGAGTTGAGAAAATCACTCGCTTCATAAAAACACATACATAGAAAAAACATGGCTGAAGCAAATCAAAATATACGAAATTTTTCAATAATTGCCCATATCGATCACGGTAAATCCACAATATCGGATCGTTTTATCCAAACCTGTGAAGGCTTGAGTGAACGTGAGATGGACTCACAAGTATTAGATTCAATGGATATTGAACGCGAGCGTGGTATTACCATTAAAGCGCAAAGTGTCTCCTTAGATTTTCACTCAAAAGATGGTGAAACTTATCATCTGAACTTTATCGATACTCCCGGTCATGTGGATTTCTCTTATGAAGTCTCACGCTCATTGTCTGCCTGTGAAGGCGCATTATTAGTTGTTGATGCATCACAAGGTGTCGAAGCACAAAGTGTTGCCAACTGTTATACCGCAATTGATCTTGATCTAGAAGTTGTTCCTGTTCTCAATAAAATTGATTTGCCAGCTGCTGATGTTGATCGCGTATCTCAAGAAATAGAAGAAATTATCGGTATTGATGCCACAGATGCGATTCATGTGAGTGGTAAAACAGGTGTGGGAATCGAAGAGTTGCTTGAACAGCTGGTTGAGCGTATTCCGCCACCAAAAGGCGACCCTGATGCACCTTTAAAAGCACTGATTATTGATTCGTGGTTTGATAATTACCTAGGTGTCGTTTCATTGGTACGTGTCATCGACGGTAAGATTGGTAAAAAAACTAAGATTATGCCAATGTCTACCAAGCAAGAATATCAAGTAGATCATGTTGGTATATTCACTCCAAAACGTAAAGATAAAGATGAACTATTACCGGGTGAAGTAGGTTTCGTTATTGCTGGTATTAAAGATATTGAAGCGGCAAAAGTGGGTGATACATTTACCACTGTGAAAAACTCTGCGACAGAAGCATTGCAAGGCTTCAAAGAAATTCAGCCACGCGTTTTCTCAGGCATGTTTCCTGTAAGTGCAGAAGATTACGAAAATTTACGAGATGCTTTGGATAAGCTTAGTCTCAATGATGCATCACTGCATTATGAGCCAGAAACCTCACAGGCACTGGGCTTTGGTTTTCGTTGTGGTTTCTTAGGTATGTTGCATATGGAAATTATCCAAGAGCGACTAGAACGAGAATATGATTTAGATTTGATTACTACAGCGCCATCAGTAATCTACGAAGTTGTCACCACAAAAGGTGAGACAATTAAAGTACATAACCCTGCAGATTTACCCGCAATCAATTATATCGAAGAAATTCGTGAGCCAATTATTCGCGGCACTATAATGATGCCGCAAGAATATGTGGGTAATGTTATTTCATTGTGTATCGAAAAGCGTGGTGTGCAAAAAGAAATGCAATATCTTGGTAATCAAGTAACGCTCACTTACGATTTGCCATTAAGTGAAGTTGTTTTAGATTTCTTTGATCGACTAAAGTCAGTTAGCCGTGGCTATGCATCATTTGATTATGAGCTTGATCGTTTTGAAACTGCGCCACTCGTAAAGGTAGATATTTTAATCAATGGTGAGCCAGTTGATGCGCTTTCTATCATTGTTCATAAAGATTTCTCACAAAATCGTGGGCGTGTATTAGTTGAGCGTATGAAAGAGGTCATTCAACGCCAAATGTTTGATGTAGCAATACAGGCGGCTATTGGTGGAAATATCATTGCACGCTCCAATGTGAAAGCCTTACGTAAAAATGTAACGGCTAAATGTTACGGTGGTGATGTTTCTCGTAAGCGAAAGCTTTTAGAAAAGCAAAAAGCAGGTAAGAAACGTATGAAGCAAGTGGGGAATGTCGAAATACCACAAGAGGCATTCTTAGCAGTGTTAAAAAGAGATGATAACTAGTACAAAATGCAATTGAATTTAGAGTTAATTCTAATTATTGGCACGAGTTTTTTTGGGCTAGTTTTACTATATTACTATTTTATAGTAGGTAAAGTATCTCGTACCGAGGGTCAGCTTGATCCTATTTTGTTGGATTATGCAAAATCTTTTTTCCCCATATTTTTACTTATTATAGTATTGCGATCTTTTATTGCTGAGCCCTTTAGAATTCCTTCAGGTTCAATGATTCCAACACTTGAAGTGGGTGACTTTATTTTAGTCAAAAAATACTCATACGCATTACGTTTACCTATTCTTAATACTAAAATTATGGACGTTGGTGAGCCTAAGCGGGGTGATGTGGTTGTGTTTCGTTATCCTAAAAGTCCTCAGGTTTATTATATAAAACGAGTAATTGGTTTGCCTGGTGATCATATCGAATGGACTGCGAAAAAAAGATTAATCATCAATGCTAAACCTGTAGTGGTGATATCAGATGATGATTATCAATACAAGGATAACTCTGGTAATACATTATTTGCTAAACAGGGTGTGGAATTATTAACTAAATCTAATCCTCATCAGCTCATTACTTTTTCTACTCCTACCCAAGCTGGTAAATGGACTGTGCCCGAAGGGCATTACTTTATGATGGGGGATAATCGAGATAAAAGTAGCGATAGCCGGTCTTGGGGGTTTGTACCGAAATCACATTTAGTTGGAAAGGCATCATTAGTTTGGATGCATTGGAATTGGTTGGATAAAGGTGATGGTTTTCAATCTAGTCGAATTGGAGTCCCTGTAAATTAATATTCAGCTTAGCTTAATTCTTCAAGAGTATAATGTGAGGGTGTAATCCAATAGTAAGTGTATAACAATAAAGAATCTCGTCGAGAATAATAATGAAAATAAATAATAGAAAACAGCGTGGTGCAACTTTGGTTAGTTGGCTAATTGTTGCTAGTTTAGGTGTTATGGCAGCTAGTGCAGTAGTAAAAGTAGCTCCTTATTATGTGGAATTTAATAATGTTAAAGGCTTAATGAGGGTAATTGCTTCAACTCAGGGGATTAAAAAGGCCAATATGCGCCAAATTAATCAAAAAATTGAGAAACACCTTACTGTTAATAGTCTTTATGCTTTGGAAGATGCTTATTATAATAGTCGACCAAACACTCCAAAGAAATATAAAACTAAAAATCCTTTTACCCTCAAGAAAGATAAAAAAAGTAGTCGCCGTATATTGACAGTAGCTTACGATGTTCCTCAATCTTGGATTGGTAACTTGTTTTTTCTTATAAAGTTTAAACATGCTGTCGTTTTAGGTGAGCCTGATGTGGTTATCGAAAGTAAGATTGATAAAAGTGAAGGCGAGAGAAAAAAACGAAAGTTGAACTTGCGCTAAGTTAAGCCTGTAGCAATTATTAAAAGTTAAGTGTTAGTAAAATAGTTTCAGTTAAGATTAACTGCTTATGATTTTTATTGTGTGGCTATGATAAAATGCTGTAATTCTTATTACAGGTTCGCTGGGTAGATGCAATCTATTAAACTTACAAGTTTCCTCGATCAAGATCATATGGCTACAGATTGCTTTATTCAGGCTATCACTCACCGTAGTGCAAATGGAAAACACAATGAGCGTATGGAGTTTTTAGGGGATAGCGTACTTGGATTAATTATTACTAATGCTCTTTATCGTCAGCAGCCTAAAGCATCAGAAGGCTACCTATCACGTCTTCGTGCATCCCTTGTAAATGAAAATACACTTGCAGAAATCGCCAATGAGCTTTCATTGGGCGATTTTTTGCGTTTAGGTGCAGGTGAATTAAAAAGTGGTGGATTTCGCCGAAAATCGATATTATCTGATACCTTAGAGGCAGTAATAGGAAGTGTCTACCTTGAAAAAGGAATGGATGCGGCTACTGGCTTTGTTCTAAAGATATATACTGATCGCTTACAACAACTTCCTTCTGAAGATGATTTAAAAGATCCAAAAAGTCGTTTGCAAGAAATCCTCCAATCACGCGGTTATGATATTCCCCAATATGAACTAATCAGCACAACAGGTGATGCGCATCGTCAAATATTTACTGCTGAATGTACAATAGAGAGTATGGATATAAAAACTAAAGGCGTAGCAGGTAGCCGTAGAAAAGCGGAACAACAATCAGCACAAAATGCTTATGAAATAGTAATGAAAAATTTTAAAGCTGATCAAAATGCGAAAAAACAAGCTAAAAAGCTAAATAACAAGAGTAGTAAATAGATGAGTAAAAAATGTGGGACAGTATCCATTATAGGTCGTCCGAATGTCGGAAAATCAACATTATTGAATCATCTTGTCGGCTATAAATTGTCTGCTATTGCCAATAAGCCTCAAACAACACGTACGAATATTCGGGGTATTGTTACAGAGCTGGATAAGAAAGACGATTCTGGTTATCAGCTTATCTTTACCGATACGCCAGGTATTCATTTAAACTCAAAAAACCTCTTAAATAGAACACTCAACAGCGAGGCAGTCGCAGCGGTAGAAGATGTTGATGCAATCATTATGATTGTTGAAGCGCTCAAATGGACAGATGAAGATGATTTTGTACTCAGCCGTTTAAAGCATACTAAGAAACCTGTAATACTGTTGTTGAATAAGGTTGACCGAATTCAAGAAAAGGATCGGCTGTTTCCTTATTTAGAAAAAGTAGGCGCGAAAAGAGAGTTTACTGACATTATTCCCGTTTCGGCATCTAAGGGTATTAACACCGATATCGTTATTGAGTCACTTTTAAAGATTGTTCCAGAATCAGATTTTATCTACCCCGAAGATCATATTACTGATAAATCAGTGCGCTTTATTTGTGGCGAATTGATCCGTGAGCAACTAGTTTTAAACTTACACGAAGAGTTGCCTTATACCACTGCTGTTGAAATAGAGGTTTTTGAGGAAACGGACAAATTAGTGACGATAGAAGTGGTTATTTGGACTGACCGTAAAAACCAGAAAGGTATTATCATCGGCAAAAAAGGTGAAACCTTAAAGCGAATAGGGCAGTCAGCACGTCGCTCATTAGAAGAGTTCTTGATGAAAAAAGTTATGCTTAAACAGTGGGTGAAGGTGGAAGAGAATTGGCAAAATAACCCCCGTCACTTGAATGAACTCGGAATTATCTCAAACAGAGAACTTTAAACAAGTTGCAATCATTCGGCTATATCCTAAACCACCGACCTTTTCGTGATAATAGTCTATTAGCTGATATATTCACCGAAGACTTCGGTCGGATATGCTGTGTTGCACGCCCTGCAAAAAAGCGTGGAAAAATCATGCGAGGTTCTTTAGAGCCTTTTCGATATTTAGATTTGAATTGGATTGGCAAGGGTAATGTGCAAACACTTACCGAAGCTGATGAGCGTGGTCGCCACACAATCCCTGCTTCTGAAATGATGATGGGTTTATATCTAAACGAATTGTTGTTACTGCTTTTGCAACAACATGCTCCGCAACCCGCCTTATTTTCAGCGTATAAATATACCCTTCACAAACTAGGCGATTCCGCTATCAATAAACAAATAATGATGCGCTTTGAACTTTATTTATTAGCCTGTTTGGGTTTGCCTGTAGAGACACAATCAGATGAAGCAATTTCCTCTGAAATGCGGTATCGTTTCAGCTTGGAGGAGGGAATATCTCTCGCATCTGACCCTGTTGTTGATTCAAATTCAATTTTGATTAAGGGTGAGTTGATATTAGCTTTGCAAGATATTCAGAGCTTACAAGAGCATCAATGGAAAGAGCTCAGAGCTTTTCTTGATGCTGTGTTTTTACGCCTAACTCCTCGCACAATTAACTCTCGTAAACTATTGAATTTATAGAGGTGTCCTTTGGACATTAGACGATATCATGGAAGAAAAAATATCAGGAAATGTAATCAATCCGATTGAACTCGGTGTGAATATTGATCACGTAGCAACATTGCGACAGGCGCGTGGAACAGCTTATCCAGACTTATTAGAAGCGGCATTTCTTGTGGTTGAGGCAGGCGCACAAGCTATTACCATACATTTGCGAGAAGACCGTCGTCATATTCAAGACCAAGATGTTTATGATGTGCGTAAACAATGCAAAGTAAGGATGAATTTAGAGTTGGCGGCTACTCAAGAAATGGTCGATATTGCCTGTGAAGTAAAACCAGAAGACGGTTGTATCGTGCCAGAAAAGCGAGAAGAATTAACAACCGAAGGCGGGCTTGATGTCATCGGACAATTTGATCGTATAAAAAGATCTACCAAGCAGTTAAGCGATGAAGGTATTCGTGTTTCTCTTTTTATAGAACCAAGTATCGAACACATCAAACGGGTTAACGATATAGGCGCGCCTGTGATTGAACTTCATACGGGCACTTATGCCAATGCCACAGGGGATGAGCAAAAACGAGAGTTTGATCGCATCGTCGAAGCAACGGAGTTTGCTCATGCACAAGGTATTCACGTTAATGCAGGGCATGGCTTGGATTATTCAAACACACAAATAATAGCGGCAATCCCTGAAATTCGAGAGCTTAATATTGGTCATTCAATTATCTCTCGTGCAATATTTGTGGGTATCAGCAGAGCGACTCGTCAAATGATTGAAATTATGGATAATGCCCGTAACGGTGTAAAAAATGGCACAGAGAACAGCGCAGATAACAAAATAGAGAATACATAAAAATGGCAATCATCGGTATCGGCACAGACTTAGTAAAAATATCCCGTATAAAACGTATTTTTAAAAAATACCCTAAAGGTTTTGCTGAACGTATTTTGCATAGAAATGAGTTGAAGATTATGCGGGACTTAAAAGATCCTAAAACTTATATCGCAAAGCGATTTTCAGCCAAAGAAGCGGTTGCTAAAGCTTTAGGCACTGGCATTGCGCATGGTGTCGCTTTTCAAGAAATAGAAATTAGTAATAATGAGAATGGACAACCATCCTTGACATTGCACGGTAAAACATTAGAAGTAGCCAATGAATTGGGTGTAAAAAAGTCCTTTATATCATTAAGTGATGAGCGAGAATATGCAATTGCTTATGTGATTTTAGAGTCTTAATAGCAAATACCCCTCAAATAAGGGTAAAAAGGGACAAAAATATGAATAAATTAGCTTTTTATAAGACCACCCCCCCCTCTTTTTCGACGATTTGTACGAGATATGGTCTCATGAACTACCCAAGTATAGAGTCGTTTATAGGTAAGACACCTCTTGTTAAGCTTCAAAGGCTTGTAGATAACACCTCCAATACCATCCTCGTAAAACTTGAAGGAAATAACCCCGCAGGTTCTGTAAAAGATCGCGCTGCATACAGCATGATTACACGCGCAGAAGCTCGTGGAAATATCAAACCTGGCGATACGCTAATCGAGGCCACTAGCGGTAACACAGGAATCGCATTAGCGATGGTAGCGGCCATGCGTGGCTATAAAATGAAGCTAATCATGCCAGCGTCTATGAGTGAAGAGCGCAGAGCCTCGATGAAAGCCTATGGCGCAGAGCTCATACTCGTTTCAAAAGAAGACGGTGGCATGGAAGGCGCGCGTGATTTAGGCTTAAAAATGCATGAAGAGGGTGATGGATTTTTACTCAATCAGTTCGCCAATAATGATAATCCTTTAGCGCATTATGAAACGACTGGCCCCGAAATATGGAAAGATACCCACGGTGAAATCACCCATTTTGTCAGCGCAATGGGAACAACAGGCACAATTACAGGTACGGGGCGTTTTTTAAAAGAGCAAAGTAATGCGGTGCAAATAATCGGTGTGCAACCTAAAACAAATGATGAAGATATCCCTGGTATTCGTCGTTGGTCAGCCGAGTATTTACCCGAGATATTTGATGCGTCTGTGGTGGATATGGAAATTGATATTACCCAAGATGAATCAGAAGACACCATGCATAGGCTGGCAACAGAAGAAGGAATATTCTGTGGCGTATCATCGGGTGGGGCGGTTGCCGCAGCACTTAAGCTTTCGCAAGATGTTACAAATGCAACCATCGTTACCATTATTTGTGATAGAGGTGATAGATACATATCAACAGGAGTTTTTCCCGCATGAATATTTTAGTTTTTGATATAGAAACCATCCCTGATATTGAAGGCGGGCAAGCGATTTTTGACCTGAAAGGCTTGGATGATAAAAGCACTGCTAAAGCGATGAAACATATACATCAGCAAAAAACAGGTTCAGATTTTTTACCACTTTATCTTCATAAAATAATCGCTATCTCGGTGTTGCACCGAGGTATGGGTGATGACATGGGAAAGGCGCTCTCAGTAAAATCTTTGGGTGATGAAAGCTGTACAGAAAGTGATTTGTTAAAACTTTTTTTTGAAGAAATTGATGCCAAAAAGCCAGACTTGGTATCGTGGAATGGCTCACATTTTGATTTTCCGGTGATACGTTATCGTGCTTTAAAAAACATGATTAGCCTACCAGATCATTGGTCAGAAGAGAGTGATTACTATCATCATGATGTGAAATACGAGCTATCAATGTACAACCCAGATGCAACAGCGCCTTTAGATCATATTGCCAAGCAACTGGGCTATCCAGGTAAAATGGGCATGGATGGCTCTCAAGTATGGGATGAATTTCAGTCAGGTAACCTTCAAGGTATTCGAAATTATTGTGAAACCGATGTTTTGAATACTTATCTGGTCTATCTTCGTTATCAGTTGATGTGCGGAGAAAGTTCGCGCCAGACAATAGATCAAGAATTTACTTTATTACAAGATGATTTAAAATTACAAGCGCAAAACGGGCAGACACATTTAGAGGCATTCTTAAAAGCATGGTAGATGAAACACAACTTGATCTTCTTAATTTAGATACAATAAAAAAAGATGGCGGAGGCCCGGGCGATCACGACGGCATTGAGCGCATTCCACTACAAGCTTATACCGAAAAAGCATATTTAGATTACTCCATGTACGTTATTTTAGATCGTGCGCTTCCCAATATCGGTGATGGTTTAAAACCTGTACAGCGTCGCATTGTGTATGCGATGTCTGAGTTGGGTTTATCTGCCGTATCCAAACATAAAAAATCAGCGCGTACTGTGGGTGATGTACTCGGTAAATTTCATCCGCATGGTGATTCTGCTTGTTATGAGGCGATGGTGTTAATGGCTCAGCCATTTTCGTATCGTTATCCGCTGGTAGACGGGCAGGGCAACTGGGGTTCGCAAGATGATCCTAAGTCCTTCGCCGCTATGCGTTATACCGAATCACGCCTTACAGCGTATGCCAAAGTCTTATTGCAAGAGTTAGGGCAAGGCACGGTTGAATGGGTTGACAATTTTGACGGCACAATGCAGGAGCCATCGCTATTGCCATCGCGTTTACCCAATGTATTATTAAACGGCGGATCAGGTATTGCCGTGGGAATGGCAACCGATATTCCACCGCATAATCTTCGCGAAGTTGTGAATGCTTGCTTGCAACTGTTGAAGAAAAAAACCAGTAGTTTGGATGAGTTACGTGCTTTTATTAAAGCGCCAGATTACCCAACAAACGCCGAGATTATCAGTACGCCAGAAGAAATAAGCACCATATACGAAACGGGCAAAGGCAGCGTAAAAATGCGTGCTGTATGGGAGAAAGAAAACAGCGATGTAATTATCACCGCGCTACCTTTCCAAACATCAGGCGGAAAAGTATTAGAACAAATTGCTATGCAAATGCGCGCTAAAAAGCTACCAATGGTGGCAGATTTACGTGATGAATCTGATCATGAAAACCCAACACGTTTAGTGATTACGCCACGTTCAAACCGTGTTGATATTGATCAAATGATGTCGCACTTGTTTGCCTCAACCGACCTTGAGCGCAACTACCGCGTCAATATGAATATGATAGGTACGGATGGCAAACCACAGGTTAAAAACTTAAAGACTATTCTAACCGAATGGCTAGAATTCCGTCGTAATACGGTGATACGCCGTATCACATGGCGCTTAAATAAAGTCTTAGAGCGTTTGCATATTTTAGAAGGCTTGTTGACAGCGCATTTAAATATCGATGAAGTGATCCGCATTATTCGTGAGAATGACGAGCCAAAACCGATATTGATGGAGCGCTTCACGCTCAGTGATATTCAAGCAGAAGCGGTGTTAAATCTACGCTTACGCAACTTAGCAAAGCTTGAAGAATTCCAGATTCGCGCTGAGCAAGATGAATTAATCAAAGAGCGCGACGAGCTACAAGGCTTGCTGGATAACCCGAACAAACTCACGTCATTGATTCGCAAAGAACTCAAAGAAGATGCCGAAAAATACGGCGATGATCGTCGCTCTCCATTAGTAATACGCGAAGCTTCACAAGTGCTGGATGAAACTGCGTTAATCCCATCAGAGCCTGTGACCGTGGTGTTATCAGAAATGGGCTGGATACGTGCCGCCAAAGGGCATGATATAGATCCACAGTCGCTGAGTTACAAACAAGGCGATAAATACCAAGCATCAGCCTTCGGGCGTTCCAATCAGCAAGTCGTATTGCTCGATAGCACAGGGCGAAGCTACACGCTCGCCGCCCATACCTTACCTTCAGCACGCGGGCAGGGTGATCCACTCAGCGGGCGCTTTAAACCCGCAGAAGGCGCGACCTTTAAATCCGTAATTATGCCAAGCGCCAACAAAGGAAACGATCAACTATTCCTACTAGGCAGTACCTTTGGCTACGGCTTTATCTGTAAATTTGAAGATATGCTAAGCCGTGCCAAAGCAGGTAAAGCAACGGTGAGCCTAGGTAAAGCTGGCGCAGAAATAGCCTGTCCTTCGCAAGTTACAGACATCGAAACAGACATGATTGCAGCGGTAACATCAGAAGGCTATTTGCTCATTATTGATGCCAAAGAAATCCCTCAGCTACCCAGAGGAAAAGGCAATAAAATCATCAATGTACCCAGTAAACGACTAAAAGACGGTGAAGAAAAAGTCGTTGCCATTATTGCCCTAGCACAAGGCGCTAAATTGATTGTTCATGCCGGTAAAAAACACAAGAGTATTCAGGGGGCAGAGCTTGTTGAGTATCAAGGTGAGCGTGGTAAACGGGGTAAACTGTTACCTAAGGGTTATCGTAATGTTTCTCGTTTGGATGTTGAGTAATTAAAATACAAAACCGCAAAAAACAGGGGGGGTGGCAAACTGATACCACTATTTGTCACAAATGGTCTTTTAATTAATTCATATTTTGCATATATTTAAACGTAATCCCCCCTTTTTTGCGGTTTTTAATTTCGATTTTACCGCCAAGTTGTTGTGCAATTTCGTTACTAATTGCCAGCCCTAGTCCGTTCCCTGTTGCATGAGTCTCATTCACTCTGTAAAAGGGTTCTGTTACATGCTCTAACTCATTTTCAGGAATACCTATTCCGTTGTCTTCAACCAAGAATATAACGCTGTTATTTTGGGTGTAAAGACTAATGTCTACTTTTCCTCCTTTAGGTGTGTAATTAATCGCGTTATCAATCGCATTGAAAACTAGCTGAGATAGTTTTTCTTGAATATCTGTGATTATAATATTTTCTTCCTGTTTAATAACGCCAAGATCAATTTCTTTCCTTTCAGCTAAAGGAAATAGGTTGCTAATTGACTCGTTAATTATTGAATTAAAAGAGACTTTTTGCTTGTCGACTTGATGATCATTTTGTAGACGCGCTAAATTTAGTAATTGTGTGATTAAGGTAGAAATACGATGTATGCCTTGTTGGAGTTGTTGGTGTATTTCTTGTGCATTTCCCTCATTATTTGATGTCAGATTTTCAACTTGAAGTGAAAGAGCAGTGATGGGCGTGCGAAGCTCGTGAGCTGCATCTGCAATAAACCGTTGTTGCTTGTTAAGCGTTGATCGTATGCGAATGAGTAAACCATTGATGGAGTTAATAAATGGGGTGATTTCCACAGGAATTTCCTCCTGCGTAAGTTCCTGAGGGTTCATGCTATCTTGCTGGTCTACGATATTCGCTAAATTTGACAGTTGTTTAAATTGTCGCTTAATTACAAAGTGAATAACGATAAGCATCATACTAACGAGCAATAAAAGAGGTATGAGTACTGCTAAACTATTCTTTAACGCAATCTCATCCCTTATTTTTGTTTGCTGAGCTATTGAATACCGTCGCTTATTTTTTGATTGGCTAATAACAAGCATTCGCCATCTTTGATTATCGAGGAGCATCGTATGAAAACCATCTTTAGCATCTAATGGCATGATAGGGATATGTTGGTTAGGCCCTAGTTCATTGATGATAATAGTGTCTTTGGCGATGTCGTGATGAATCATTCTCGATTCATTGAGTTTCCCCGCTTTAATAAGTGATGCTATTTCTAGTAAAGTATTGTCTTGTAGCTCTCGCGCTTGGTTATAGGCGATCATGCCCGATATCGCTGTCCCTAGTAAGACAAAAAATAGGGCTGTTATAATTATCCAGCGATTAAGCTCACGCTTTAATGATTTTTGTTTGATCATTTAATAACCATCCAGCCCATTCCACGAATATTCTTTATTGAATCTTTTCCAAGTTTTTTTCTTATAGCATGGATAAGAAACTCAATTGCATTGCTGGCGACTTCTTCATTCCATCCATAGATACTTTCTTCTAGTTGATTTCTAGAGAATATATTCCCAGGGCGTAACATGAGTGTATGAAGTAGGGAATATTCTTTAGCGGATAATGTATGAGTGATGTCATCTCGCGAAGCTTCACAGGTTGAAGGATCGAGTTCCATGATTGAATTTTGTAATATTGGACTAGCAATACTATTGTTGCGACGTACAACGGCACGGATACGTGCGTGTAATTCATCAATAGAAAAAGGTTTTACCAAGTAATCATCAGCACCATAGTCTAAGCCTTTGATTCTATCTTCTATAGAGTCCCTAGCGGTTAAGATGATAACAGGCATACTTTTTTTGCTTTGCCGAATCTCTTTTAATACTTCCAATCCATCTTTTCGAGGTAAGCCAAGATCTAATAAGAGAAGCGAGTAGTCTTCCATATTTAATGAGGATAATGCGGTCTCGCCATCTTGCACCCAATCTACCGCGTAGGTTTCTCCTTTTAAAGCTTGTTTAACAGCTTTGCCGATTAGTTCGTCATCTTCAACGAGTAATACCCGCATATTTTTTACCTTTTAGCGAATCAGTTCTAAATGAGGATAATCTTACTTCTTTAAAAGTGATTTTTGAGTAATTTTCAAAACAAAGAAAACCAACGGATATTTCTACTCGCTGGTTTTCTTTAGGGGGAGATTGATTAATTATAACTGACTTGATCAGTCTCCCCCTTTGTAGTACTAAGATCTTGCTACATTATGATCTTTATAGATTAGTGATCATGTGAGTAGTTTAATGAAAAAGGATCTTCTGATGCGTTGTAGTAAGGATTATCATTAGTTACGTCACCTGTTGTGGGTGTCATTTTCATAGAAGCCTTTGGCATTTCACTTGCCTTTGCTGAGTGAGCTTTTGCATAGCTAACGTGGTTGTTAGCATGTGAATTATAATTTTCTTCAGACATATCAGCTTGAGCTGATGATGCGATTAAAAGAACAGAAGTTAACCCAATTGTTGTAAGTAAGTTTTTCATTTTTTTCACCTTTATGTTGTTTATCGTTAATAGTTAATAAGCTTTTCAAACGCTTTTTTGTTTGCGTTGAAAGAATAATAAGTGGCGAAAATTAGCTAGAACTTAGGGGGATGAAATATTTTAAATATATTTTTATATGAGTAGAGATCTTTGCACTAGACATTGTTTCCACTGTAGGGTCGGTGGAGTATACGTAACCGACCATTTCGTAGGTAATTGATAATTTAGTGCCAAATCACTGTTCGGTTTCGCATTGCTGCACCGAACCTACAGGTTGTAGAGCACCCCACCTCCCCCTTTTTTCGACGTTTTGTGTTTAAAAATATTGATTCTGACTTACAAAACGTCGAAAAAGAGGGGGGGGGTGTGAACAACTGGAACATAGGTAACACTTTAAACCGGCAACATAGGTAACACTCTTGTTAATGTATATGATGCCACTTCGTAGCTCTTTTCAGTTGTTTATCCTTCCCGATAATTTCTCCTAGTTTATAGAATCCATAGAAAACAGCCACTAGTGTCCGGTTAAAAACCCCAAAAACACAAAGAAGCCCGAGTCTATAAGGATAAGGTAGAATATGCAGTTAAATAGACAGCATTTTCACCCACCAAAGAGACTCAGGCTATGAAGCATACTA
>JALSLX010000027.1 GCA_026988095.1 Thiotrichaceae bacterium | reverse complement strand
TGCCTTCGCAGGTATGACGTTATTTGTATGCAAAGTGAAGTGAGTTATTAAGAATAAACATCCTTCCATAATGAGATCAAAACCACGTTCTCAGAACGTGGTTTTTCACTTTTCTATTTTATCATGCTCAAGATCAGTGAGACATAATCACAGGAATTATCATGCTCGATAACAAACTCGTGGTTACACCACCAAAAACTTTTTGCTTTAAACTCGGTGTGCCGTAACCACCCATTACCAATAAATCCACATCGTTTTCTGCTATCTGATTTAAAATCACGGTTTGCACATCAAATGTACCACTGCTAATTCTTTTTACGCGTGCGTTTACTTCATGGCGTTGCAAGTGTTCTGCTAAATCATCTGCTAATAATTCACCTTGGGCTGTCTTCTTTTTTCCTTCTTGTACAACTAGAATAATGACTTCTTTTACACTTTTTAAAATGGGTAAAGCATCATGCACTGCGCGTGTAGCGGTTGGTGTGCCATCCCATGCGATCATTGCATTTTGACACGGTATACGGTGAGCCCCTATATAAGGCATGAAGAAAACAGGGCGACCACTTAATAAAATCACTTGATGCGCGATCTCTTCAACCGTTGCATGATTGATATTTTTTGGATTCGCTTGACGTAAAATCACCAAATCAAAATTACGCGCAACTTGTGCTAAGCGTGCAGCTGCTTCTGTCTTGCCTCGGTGGATTATGCGCGTACTAACTTCCAAGCCTTTCTCTTTTGCGCGCTCAGTAAAATCAGCAACTCTTTTTTCAGCCTCCTCCTTGCACATTTCAGCCAGCACTTTCTTATCTGACACTTTCAGATGTGACGGTTTTAGCGATGAAAGTGTAACCCCTGTCAATTTTGCATTACTCTTTTCAGCCAATCTAAATGCCGTGTTTAAACGTTCTGCATTTGATTTCCCATCATCGATATAAACCAGTATGTCTTTAAATTCAGTCATTGTAAGCCGCCATTTTTACTAGTGATTTTACTACTGTTATTAGTTTAGACGAGAATCTCTTAACTGGCTAAGCTTAGCTTTCAATACTATCCATTCACCAAAGCAATCATGTATTATCCTTGCTGAGGAGACCTTATATGCAAACATTTCGGCACTATATTTATTCTATACTTGAAGAACACGAGGGTGGTTTTTTAGGAAAAAGTATTAATTTTTCCCTTATCGCGTTAATCATTGCTAATGTTTTAGTGGTTGTCTTTGAGTCTGAAAAAGAGTTTGCTGATAAGTTTTCTACCGCCCTCATTACCTTTGAATTTATTTCACTTTTTGTATTCGGCTTAGAATATATTCTGCGTATTTGGATAGCACCTGAAAATACAGAATCCCCTCATAAATCATCATTAAAAAAGCGTCTTCGATACATGGTCACGCCAATGGCTATTATCGACTTAATAGCTATTCTTCCTTTATTGTTAGGCTTTTTCTTTGATGGGAATTTACTCATTTTAAGGATGATTCGCCTCATTAGAGGTTTTAAAATCACCCGCTATTCTCATTCGATGACCTTGTTGCTTGATGTTCTGAAGCGCGAATCTCCCACTCTATTTTCAACCTTTTTCATCCTTGGCACGCTGATAGTCCTTGCCGCAACGGGTATTCACCTTGTCGAAGGTGATCAACAACCCGAAGAATTTGGCAGTATCCCGCGCGCACTCTGGTGGGCTACTGTTACTTTAACCACCATCGGTTATGGGGATGTTGTACCAATCACCATTGCAGGGAAGTTTTTTGGGGGAATCATCGCAATTTTAGGTATTTCGATGGCGGCTTTGCCTGCAGGTATTCTTGCCTCTGGTTTCTCGAACGAATTAAATCGTCGTCGTGATCAATACCGTTATCATGTTGCAAAATTTTTAGATGAAGGCGATGTGAAACTCTCAGCCGTAAGGAAACTCAATAAAACCAGACAGAAACTAGGCATCAGCCATGCTGATGCACAGATGATCAAATATGAATTAAAACAAGAGATCAGGATCAGTAGCGAGGTGGTTTGTCCTCATTGTCAAAAAGGCTTTTATGTCTCTCACCCTGCTGGCACGCTTAAAGTTACTCGACATGACTAATATAGATAAATCAGTATTAGCACTTTAAATATGCAGACAATTTCCGTGCCCTTCGACTCCGCTCAGGGTACTGCTTAGATGCAACTCCTTGAGCGTAGAGTCGAAAAGTACGGAGAGCTATACAAATATTTTTTAGGTTTCGATAACAAATAGCAAACTACGTGCCACAAAAAGTCTGATGTACAACCTCTTCAGGTTCTGGCGGTAGCATATAAGCCTCTTTGCCTGTTTGAAGCTCAAAAGGATTTTCTAACACCTCATGCAAAGCATGAAACACACTAAAATCATTGTTATCCTCTGCTGCTCTAATTGCCGCTTCTATTTGATGATTACGTGGAATATACACAGGATTCACCGTTTGCATGATGGCGCTGTATTTTTCTTCGTTTGACGATTCCTCTTTTAAACGCTCTTGCCATTTTACAACCCACTCATCAAAACCAGCAGAATCAGAAGAGTCTGCTTGCGAAAATAAAGCGCGAGCTTGCTCTGATTGGTCTACCTGAGACAAATAATAAAACGTCAACGTGAAGTCAGCTTGATTGCTTTCCATAATATTGAGCAAGTCATTTATTAGTTCAGCATCACCTTCATGACTTTCTGATAGACCTAGTTTTTTACGCATATTCTCCAACCAATACTGGTGATACAACTCACTGTAGTTACTGAGAATATCTTCGGCTATTTTCACAACGGCTTGGGCTTCATCATCAGTCGCTTCTCTGGTTTCATCAATCTCTTTTCCGATAAACAGTGGCAATAAAGTTTCTGCCAAACGAACAAGATTCCATTGCCCGATTTTTGGCTGATTGCCATAAGCGTAACGCGCTTGATGATCTATCGAGCTGTATACCCGACTGTGCGAAAACTCATCCATAAATGCGCACGGGCCATAATCAATCGTCTCCCCTGCTATCGACATATTATCGGTATTCATCACGCCATGAATAAACCCTAAAGACATCCATTTTGCGATGAGTTTTGCTTGGGCATCAACCACCAATTTAAAAAAAGCGATATACGGGTTATCTGTATTTTTAGCATCGGGATAGTGCCGATCAATTTCATAATCTGCCAGCCGTTTAATCGCTTCTTGATTACCTTGTGATGAAAAATATTGAAATGTACCCACGCGCACAAAACCCTTTGCGATGCGTGTAAGAATTCCACCTGGCACAAGCGTATTGCGCGCAACCTCCTCACCCGTTGTAACAGCCGCTAGCGCGCGCGTTGTTGGTACTCCTAGCTTTGCCATGGCTTCACTGACTAAATATTCTCGTAACACAGGGCCAAGCGCCGAACGACCATCACCACCGCGCGACCAAGGCGTATGCCCTGAGCCTTTTAACTGAAAATCATACCGAGTGTTATTAGGAGCAACAATCTCACCCAATAAAACAGCACGACCATCACCCAAACGTGGAGAAAAACCACCAAATTGATGCCCCGCGTAAGCCATAGAAATGGGCTCTGAACCTTCGGCAATATCATTGCCCGAAAATACATTTAAAGCCTCTAAACTATCGGGGTTTACACCTGTTAGGCCTAATTCTTTAGCCAACTCAGTATTAAATTTTATTAATTCTGGGCTTTTAACAGGGCTAGGGTTTGTTTTGCTATAAAAGTCTTCAGGAAGCCTTGCATAGCTGTTATCAAATTGGATTTTCATGACTTTTAGCGCCTTAAATTAAGCTGTTTTAAGCGATGGTTTACTAAAAAAAGACTATTTTACCCTCAAAATAAATACAAATCGTCGAAAAAGAGGGGGGGTGGTAAATTAGTTTATACTCCTTTTTCCTCATTTCATCTGACACAAAGGAATTCATAATGAAAATAGCGATTATTAGCGGTAGTCACCGACAAAATTCTCAAAGTATTAAAGTTGCCAAACACATTGAACGCTCACTACTGAAAAACAAAATCGCAGACGACACATGGCTGTTCAGCCTTGCTGGTAACCCATTACCATTATGGGACGAAGGTATTTGGGAAGGTAATGAAAAATGGAAAACAATCCTAGATCCACTTTCAAAAGAGCTGAGCAGTTGCGATGGCTTTGTCATCATCGCCCCTGAATATCACGGACAAGTACCCGCAGCATTAAAGAACTTTTTCCTTATGTGGAAGCATGAACTCTCTCATAAACCCGCACTAATCGTAGGCGTATCATCCGCTGATGGTGGTTCATACCCTGTTGCCGAACTTCGTATGAGTAGCTACAAAAACAATAAACTGTGTTATATGCC
>JALSLX010000026.1 GCA_026988095.1 Thiotrichaceae bacterium | reverse complement strand
GTTGAACTATTGCAGAGATTATCTAAAACAATAGGTGTGTAGCCTGCAGCCATAAGCTCGATGCAAGTATGTGAGCCGATGTAGCCTGCTCCGCCAGTCACTAATATATTCATTTTAATTATTATCTATCATATTATTTTAATACAGATAGATTATCTTTTTGCTTAAAAAATAGCCAGTTCCTTTGCAGGAAACTGGCTATTCAGTTGCTTTTAACCGACAAGTTGCAGTCAGCTGATAACGAAGAAATTACTTATCTTTCTTTTTAGGCTTTTTCTTCTTTTTATCTTTCTTTGGTTTTTTAGAGCTTTTCTTCTTTTTAGACTTTTTATCGCCTTTTGAACTCTTAGAAGATTTCTTTGTGCTCTTAGATGACTTACTGCCCTTCTCACTCGAAGAAGAAGAAGATGATGATGATGTAGAGCGACTCTTCTTAGATGAAGAAGTAGATGAGTCATCACTTTTTGAACTACTACGACTAGACGTAGTTTTCTTTTTCGTAGATTTTTTTGATGATGATTTTGATTTTCCGCTACTCTTACCTAACGTATATCCTTCTGGTGCAACTGTTTTACCACGGGAGGTAGACATCTTACGTTTATTATCTTTAAATGTTTCCTCTCCAATACCTGGCACATTCTTAAGATCATCAACCGTTTTAAATTTACCATTGGCTTTACGATATTTAATAATCGCATCAGCTTTATTTGCACCCACACCTTTGAGATAAGCAGCTAAGGTTGCTGCATCAGCACGATTTATATTGACCGTTTCAGTACCTTTAAATTCAGTATTTGCAAATGCAATTGCTGGTAGTAATACTGCCGCTAACAAAAAACTCATTAGAACTTTGCGTAAATTAAAAACCATCTTTTTCTCCTGTTTTTATAAAAATCAATAAAAAATCAATTACTAATTTAATCATTCACTGTGTATGTAGCACTACTGCACTAATTGGTTCAAGTTCAATATAGGTAATAATATTGACAATACAATCAGTAGCACAACCCCACCCATTACCAATATCAAAATTGGCTCAAAAAGTCCTAACATATTGGTTAGCATAGAGTCAGTCTCGCGCTCTTGTTGTACAGCTGCTCGCTCTAGCATTTCATCTAAACGACCACTACTTTCACCACTAGCAATGAGGTGAACAGTCATCGGGGGAAAGTAACCTGCCTGGTCTAAAGCGCGATTAATCGCCTTACCTTCTCGTACTTTATGTGCGGCTGCCTCGATTGCTTGGCGCATAGGAAGGTTTTGTACAACCTTTGCAGAAATAGACATCGCATCCAGAATAGGGACACCGCTGGAAGCTAAGATACTTAAAGTTCGTGCAAAACGGGCTGTATTTAACCCTCTAACCATTTTCTTAATCAAGGGTAATTTGAGCAAAAAACTATGATAAATATAACGCCATTTCGATTGCTTTACAGCCTGTTTAAAAATGATATAAATAACCACGAGTACCGCACCAATATACAAGCCATAATCACGCACAAAATCACTGACAATAATTAAACCACGCGTCATCGGAGGAAGTTCTTGCCCCATATTATCAAAAACTGCAATAATTTTAGGAACAATAAAGCCAAGTAATCCTGCCACGATTGCTATCGAAACTATCGTTAGTATAACTGGGTAGAACATGGCATTAGCAATACGTGTTTGTGTTTCTTGACGAGACTCTGTGTAATCTGCCATACGTTCTAGCACCGCATCTAAATGACCAGATTGCTCACCTGCAGCAATAGTTGCTCTATACATTGCGGGGAAAACAGTTGGGTATGTTTTCAAACCATCGGCTAATGAATAACCTTCAACAACACGCGTACGCACTGCGGTTAAAATATGCCTTATGTTTCTTTTTTCAGTTTGTTTAGCGGTAGTCGCTAAAGCTTCTTCGAGCGGCGAACCTGATTGTACTAACGTAGCAAGTTGCCGCGTCAATAATGCAAGATCAGCTGCTTTTACACGCCCTGCTCTCTGAACTTTATTTTTATCGCCTTTTTCTGATTTTTCAACTTGATTAATTTCTAGCGGCGTTAGATTACTATCACGTAATAGCTGGCGTACTTGTTTTGCATTATCACCATCTAATATACCTTTTTCTTCTTTGCCTTTTGCATTAAGTGCAATGTATTCAAAAGCTGGCATAGTTTAACTCAGGGTCTTGTCTTCGCGTTTATCTTCACGAGAAACGCGTAATACTTCTTCAAGTGATGTTCTGCCCGCAATGACTAAACGCATTCCATCTTGGCGAATAGTTGGTACACGTTGATGCACATAATCTTCAACAGATTGCTCACTTGCCCCATCATGAATCATGTTTCGTGTTGTATCGTCTATTTCCACAAATTCATAAATACCATTTCGACCAACATAACCTGAGTGGTTACAGGCTGTACAACCTTTTGGGTGATAAAGCGTAGGAGGTGATGATGGATCAACATTAATCAATTCACATTCTGCAAGGTCTGGCGTATACGGTGTACGACAATCTTCACACAATAAACGTACTAAACGTTGAGCAATAACACCTATTAGACTGGATGATAATAAGAATGGCTCTACACCCATATCACGCAAACGTGTCACGGCGCCTACTGCAGTATTTGTATGCAAGGTCGAAAAAACCAAATGACCTGTAAGTGATGCTTGTACTGCAATTTCCGCTGTTTCAAGATCACGAATCTCACCAATCATTACAACATCAGGGTCTTGTCGCAAAATAGCTCTTAAACCACGCGCAAAACTCATATCAACTTTATTATTAACTTGTGTTTGACCTATACCATCAATGTAGTACTCGATAGGATCTTCTACTGTTAAAATATTACGACTGGTTTCATTTAGGTCGGTTAATGCCGCATATAACGTTGTTGTTTTACCAGAACCTGTTGGCCCTGTGACTAAAATAATTCCGTGAGGCTTTTTGATAAGCTCCTTAAGGCGGCCTTGAGTAACAGGATCCATACCTAAATGCTCTAGGTTCAAACGCCCTGCTGACTTATCCAGTAAGCGCATAACCACACGCTCATTGTGCCCTGAAGGTAATGTAGAAACACGAATATCAACACCACGACCTGCTACACGTAAGGATATACGGCCATCTTGAGGAACACGCTTTTCTGCAATATCAAGCTTTGCCATGACTTTTATACGTGAAATAACTAATGCGGCCAATGAACGTGGAGGCTCTAATATTTCGCGCAAAACACCATCAACACGCATACGAACCACCATACGATTTTCGTAGGTTTCGATATGAATATCTGAGGCATTTTCTTTAACTGCCTGAGTTAATAAAGCATTGATAAGACGAATTATCGGTGCATCATCTTCTGATTCTAATAAGTCTTCTGGCTCAGGCAGTGAATCCGCAACGTCATGTAAGTCGAGCTCTTCACCAAGATCATCCATCATCGCGCTTGCGCCAGCACCACTATTATCGTATTGCCTCGCCAATGTATGTTCAAACTCATCATTCTCAATAAGTTTAAAAATAGCATCTTTTTCTAAGAAGCGATTAACTTCATTTGCAATCGCTGGTGTTAGGCCTTTTTTGTAATGTACGATTAGCCCACCATCACCACTACGTTGCAACACGACACCGTTACGCTTCGCAAAACTATAGGGAAAGTCCAAAACCTTTACACTCTCAAGCTCATTAGTTTCAAATTCTAATTCTGTATTCTTATTCATTGTTATATTTTAAATAGAGTTAGTTTATTAACAGTCAATTTAATTACGCTTAGGTGGTATAACATTCTGCAATCTTGCAGGTAGATTACTAACCGGCGCAATAGTTGCGGGTCGATTTTTAGCCTGATGCGCTGCTGCTCTACGTTGCTGTAGCATTCTGTTTTTCTTTTGTTGTGCTAATTTAGCCTGTTGTATTTTTCGCTGATGCGCCAACACACGTTGTTGTTGCTCGCGAATAATTAATTGCTTTTTTTGTGCAGGCGTCATTTTCTTGATTAAATCACGTCTGATATCGTCAGGGAATGGAGAGGCTCGTTCCTTCAATAAACCTCTGTTCAATATATTAGTTTCAGCCTGAGCGCCTTTTAATTTCTTATATTTTTGTCGTGTATAACTATCACCGCTTAATACATCACGCATAATTACAGGATGAATAAAAACCATCAAGTTCTGTTTCTTCTTGATTGTTTTTGTATTTCTAAACGCCCTTCCTATTATAGGAATATCACCTAATAGTGGCACTTTCTGAATTGTATCTGTATAGGTATCTTCGATCAAACCACCTAATACCAATACTTGACCGTCCTCAACCATAACTGTTGTATTAATAGTGCGCTTATTTGTCACAACATCTGCAGTACTTACATCTGATGCTGAAAGGCTAGAAATCTCTTGTTCAATTTCCATGCGAATACTACTTCCATCATTGATTTGAGGTTTAATTTTTAGGGTTAAACCTACATCTTTACGTTCAATGGTTTGAAA
>JALSLX010000025.1 GCA_026988095.1 Thiotrichaceae bacterium | reverse complement strand
AGATAATAATTAAAATGAATATATTAGTGACTGGCGGAGCAGGCTACATCGGCTCACATACTTGCATCGAGCTTATGGCTGCAGGCTACACACCTATTGTTTTAGATAATCTCTGCAATAGTTCAACGGTATCTTTAGACCGAGTTAAAGAAATCACAGGCAAAGCAGTTACCTTTATTCAGGGGGATGTACGTGATCCTAAAATTTTAGATGAAGTTTTTAATGCACATGATATTTACGGTGTCATTCATTTTGCAGGTTTAAAAGCAGTGGGTGAGTCGGTTGAACAACCGTTTATGTATTACGATAATAACATCGCAGGGAGTATTTGTTTATTTGATGCGATGAATCGCAACAACGTAAAACGTATTATATTTAGCTCATCAGCTACCGTTTATGGTGACCCTGCTACTGTTCCAATAAAAGAAGACTTTCCTGTTAGTGCCACCAACCCTTATGGGCGATCAAAGCTTCATATTGAAGAAATTCTACAAGATATTTATGTCTCAGATGATCAATGGAATATTGGTCTGCTTCGATATTTTAACCCCGTTGGTGCGCACGAAAGTGGCTTGATTGGTGAAGACCCTAACGGTATTCCAAATAATTTAATGCCTTACGTGTCTGGTGTTGCCGTAGGAAAATACGAACAGTTATCAGTATTCGGGGGTGATTACCCCACACCAGATGGCACGGGTGTGCGTGATTATATTCATGTGGTCGATTTGGCAAAGGGTCATGTTAAGGCTCTGCAAGCCTTTGAAAGTGAAAAGGTTGAAAACTTATACACGGTAAATCTTGGAACGGGGATTGGTTATTCAGTTCTTGAGATGGTTAAGGCATTCTCAAGTGCATCAAATAAAGAGGTGGCATATAAAATTGTTGACCGTAGACCTGGTGATATAGCTTGCTGTTATGCAGACCCCGCACTAGCAAAAGAGATGCTGGGTTGGGAGGCACAGTTTGGTATTCAAGAAATGTGTGATGATACTTGGAAGTGGCAGAGCAATAATCCGAATGGATATAAAGTGGTCGATAGTGTCGAGCTAGACTCTTCGTTAAGTTCTTCATTAAGTTCTTCATCAAATACCCTATTAGATCCTCAATCAAGTTCTAAACTAGATACAGCTAGTGATGAAGCGCTGGCTTAAAGAGCATAAGATTATGATAAAGATAAATAAACAAAGAATATTGCAAAAAACATTACAAAAAGTGGCAATGTATATATTGCCTTTGATCTTTTTGAATGCTTGTTCAACGATGCCACCAGAGCCAACTGTGGCAGAAACAGCAGCGGCGGCCAGATCAGTTGATACACTTAATCAAGCTTCTACATACTCACCTAAGGTTTCAATAAATCCTCAGGCGACGACGAGAGGCGCTTATCGCCCAGCGACCAGTTCCACTATTTCACCACAAGATACACTCAATATAAATGTTTTCAAAGTGCCTGATTTATCAGCAAGAGAAATTAAAGTTGAGTCAAATGGCATTATCTCACTGCCTTTAGTTGGTTCGGTACGTGTTGCAGGGTTAAGTATAGCTCAGGCAGAAGCCACTATTACTCAGCGCCTCAAACAATATATGCAAGACCCTAAAGTCAGTGTTGTGCGCACAGATAATGCAATATCGAAGCGTGTGACTGTTGAAGGTGAGGTGAGAACGCCTGGAGTATTTCCTATCAAAGGAAACTTAAGTTTCTTACAAGCAATAGCAATGGCGCAAGGTATTACAGAGGTAGGTAATTCTCGAAATGTTTTATTCTATCGTGATGGTGCACAGCATAATATCAGCCTTGATTTAGTGAGAACCGGTAAAATAGCAGATCCTATTTTACGTGGGGATGATCGCATTGTGGTTCTTAAAGATGCTGCAAAAGTACGAGAGAAAAAGATCATTGATTACTTACCAGCTGTTATGGCCCCTGTATCAATCTTTAGTGGTCGTTAGCGAACGTATATTACAGGCATAAATAAGGGCGCATGTGGCGTCCTTTTTTATGCCTGTAATATTATACTCAAAGTCTTTCTAAGGTTATCATCGTAGTATGAAAGTAAACGCAGACCAATTAGAGCCATTCTTACAACGACAGAAAGACATTCCACGTGCATTTTTAATAACGGGCGACGAGCCTCTGCAAGTAATGGAAGCGTGTGATGCGATTCGTCTGCAAGCTAAAAACCAAGGCTTTAGCGAACGTGATGTGCTTCATGCGGATAATAAGTTTGATTGGGGGACGTTATTAGGCGCATCAAATGCATTATCATTATTTAGTGAAAAAAAGCTAATTGATTTACGCATAGAGACTAAAACGCCGGGCCGAATAGGTAGCCAAGCTATTCGTGATTATATGCAGAACCCGCCTGATGATAAGGTGTTACTGATGCAGATGCCAAAACTCGTGGGAAGTGCAAGAAACAGCGCATGGGTGAAAGCAGTCGAAAAAAGTGGTGTTGTTGTACAAATTTGGGACTTATCACCACCACAAACGATGGCATGGATAGCCAAACGAATGCGAGCTGCTGGAATGCGACCTAGTAATGATGCGGTGCGGTTGTTAACCGAGCGTGTAGAAGGCAACCTGCTTGCGGCGATGCAAGAAATTAGTAAACTAAAATTACTTTTTCAGAGTGATGATAATGTTGAAATAGTGATTGATGATAAACATGTTTTAGAGTCAGTCAGTGACAGCTCGCGCTTTTCGATTTTTGATTTATCCAATGCGGTTATGATGGGGGATATGCGCCGTGTTCAGCATATTCATCATAATCTTAAAGAAGAGGGTGTGCCTGTTCAGTTAATGCTTTGGACATTGAGTGATTTAAGTAGACAACTTTATAGCGCTAGTTTTAGCCTCAAAAATGGTATTCCAGTGTCACAGATATTATCTAAAATGCCACGACCGAGACAAAAACCATTTCAAGTCGCATTACAACGAATGCAATACGTAGATTGGCCTCCGATTCTTAAGAAAAATGCTCAAATTGACCGTTTATCAAAGGGGCAGGGAGATATTGCCAATAAAGGATTGGGCAGAGTCTGGTCAGACTTGTTAGAATTGGCATTAATATTGGCTGGAACGGCTGTAATCAGCGAATAATCGCTAAATAAACACAGTTACTATAGCCACCCCCCCCCTTTTTCGATGATTTGTGTTTAAAAACATCAAGTTTAAATACAAATCGTCGAAAAAGGGGGGGGGTGGTCTTATAAAAATGACCTAAAAGAAGACTATGAACCAAGAAATCAAAGAATATATGCGTGACTTAGGGCTAAAAGCACGAAAAGCCTCAAGCACACTCGCGGCTGTTGAATCAAAACAGAAAAATGATGCACTGAATGCAATTGCAGACCGTTTAATTGCACAAAGTGAAGCCCTCAAAACTGAAAATGCAAAAGACTTACAAGCTGGCAAAGAAAAAGGTCTAGAAGCTGCGATGTTAGATCGCCTAGCACTAACGAATGACGGTATCGCAAAAATGGCAGAAGGTCTGCGCCAAATAGCTGCACTGGCTGACCCCGTTGGTGAAATCACGGATCTAAAATATATGCCATCGGGTATTCAAGTCGGCAATATGCGCGTGCCATTAGGTGTTATCGGTATCATTTATGAATCACGCCCTAATGTAACGGCAGATGCCGCAGCGCTGTGTTTAAAATCAGGCAATGCAACCATCTTGCGGGGTGGCTCTGAGGCGATTCATTCTAATAAAGCGGTAGCCGCGTGTATCCAAGAAGGTTTGAAAATAGCAGGGTTGCCAGCGGAATGTGTGCAGGTTGTCGAAACGACGGATCGCGAAGCCGTCGGTGAATTACTGCGCTTAAAAGGCTCGGTAGATGTCATTATTCCACGCGGTGGAAAAGGCTTGATTGAGCGAGTGAGTAATGATTCATTAATACCTGTAATCAAACACTTAGATGGTATTTGTCATGTTTATATTGATGATGATGCCGATGCTGAAAAAGCCATTAAAGTCACTTTCAACTCTAAAAGCCAGCGATACGGAACCTGTAATACTTTAGAGACATTACTCATTGCAAAATCACGTGCCGATGAAATATTACCCGCATTAAAAACACTATTTGATGAAGAAGGTGTTGAACTACGCGGTTGCACAAAGACAAAAGCCATTATTGAATGTAATGAAGCAACAGAAGAGGATTGGACAACAGAGTATCTAGCGCCAATCTTATCTATCAAAGTTGTCGATGACATGGATGATGCGATTGTTCATATTAATACCTATAGCTCACAACATACCGAATCTATCATCACCCAAGACATTACAAAAACACGTCGCTTTATGCGTGAGGTTGATTCTGCCTCGGTAATGGTGAATGCTTCTACTCGTTTTGCCGATGGTTTTGAATATGGCTTAGGTGCGGAGATTGGTATCAGTACCGATAAGCTTCATGCCCGTGGCCCAGTAGGATTAAATGGATTAACATCACTTAAATACGTGGTATTTGGTGACGGCCATATTCGTACATGATAGGTATACTGGGCGGAACATTTGACCCCATTCACTTTGGACACCTGCGCCCAGCCTTAGAGATTTTTGAACAGTTAGCGCTGGATGAGTTACGATTCATTCCCAGTGCAAATCCACCACACCGCTGGCAACCAGAAGCAAGCGCAGAACATCGCTTAGCAATGGTAAAACTAGCTGTTAATGATGTTGAAGGTTTTGTGGTCGATGATAGGGAATATTACCGTGACGGTGCATCGTATACGGTTGATACATTGGCATCAATTCGTGAAGAGATTGGAAGTACCGAACCGTTATGTATGCTTATCGGCATGGATGCTTTCGAGCATTTTACAAAATGGCATGATTGGCAAGGCATCTTGAAATTGACGCATTTGGTTATATCATCAAGGCCAGGAACGAATCATGTTAAAATAGAAGATTGGATGACAGATCGTGTTACCGACGCTATCGCTGAATTACATAAACAGCCGATTGGAAAACTTTTTTTTGCTGATGTCAGTCAGTTAGATCTATCGGCAACTTTTTTGAGAAAACAGTTACTTGAAGGAAAAAGCTCATTATTTGCGACACCTGTCGAGGTGAGTGAATATATTGAGCGAAACAAATTATACGTCCCCTCCACCTAGCAGGGGGAGGGTTAGGGAGGGGGTAGAAGGCTCGTAGTATTACCACTATTTGAGCTTCACCCCTCACCCAGCCCTCTCCCTGCTAGGGAGAGGGGGTAAACATTAAAGAACTATTGAAGAAAAACTATGAAAATTAACGAATTACAAGACCTAGTCCAAAACAGCCTAGAAGACATGAAAGCCGTAAACATCGTAACTATTGATGTTAAAGGTAAATCATCAATGACCGATATGCTTTACATCGCCACAGGTAACTCAACCCGCCATGTTAAATCCATTGCTGAGATGGTCGGCATCAATGTGAAAGAAGCGGGTGCAAAGATTATTGGCACCGAAGGTAAGGGAACATCTGAATGGGTGTTGGTTGACCTAAATGACATTATCGTTCACGTTATGTTGGAAAGCACTCGAGAGTTCTATGCACTAGAAAAACTCTGGGAGCCAGAAGATGCAACAGATAAAAGTGTAGAAGAAGCACTTTCGGATAAAGGCTAAAAGATTATTTTGCCACGGAAGCACACGGAAAAACACGGAAGGTAAAGCCGTCATTCTGGCGGAGGTCAGAGCCCATAATCGAGGCGAAAATACATTGCTTGAGATGGATACTGGCATTCGCCAGCATGACGTAATTCATGATTTTTTAATTTCCGTGTTCTTCCGTGTATTCCGTGGCAAAAAAAGTCTTTTATCTTTACCTTTTATCTTTACCTTTTATGTAGGAACTCCTTAAGTAAGTAACATGAAAATCCACCTCCTAGCCGTCGGAACAAAAATGCCAGATTGGGTAACGCAAGGTTACACCGAATACGCACACCGTCTGCCTGCAAAATGCTCATTGCACTTAAAAGAAATCCCTGCTGAAAAGCGTTCTAAAAACAGCAATATCAAAGCCATTATGCAAAAAGAAGCAGATAAGTTAAGAGACGCGATTCCTAACAACTGCCGAGTGGTGGTGCTAGATGTTAAAGGGCAGGCGTGGAGCACCGAAAAGTTAGCAACTCGTCTGCAGGATTGGATGATGGGTGGGCAAGATGTAGCATTGTTAGTTGGTGGGCCAGATGGCTTGACCCATGAGATATTACAATTGGCACAAGAGAAATGGTCATTGTCTAACTTAACTTTTCCACACCCTTTGGTACGAGTTGTTTTGGCAGAGCAGCTTTATCGTGCTTATACGATTACTGAAAATCATCCTTATCACAGGGCAGGTTAATGTCTTTGTTCGAGTATAAAATAATACTAGCGTCAGCATCCCCTCGTCGTGCAGAATTACTTGACCAAATAGGTGTAAAGTATACGGTTCAAGTGGCTGACATTAATGAAGATACATTGAAAAATGAATCAGCAGAAAATTTAGTTAAACGCTTAGCCGTTGAAAAATCACAAGCTATTCTTCGTGATAGTGAACTTAATCTGCCGGTATTAGGTGCAGATACGTTAGGAGTGCTTGATGGGAAATTGCTGGTAAAGCCTCGTAATTTTGATCACGCCCATGAAATGTTATCCAGTATGTCAGGGCAGTGGCATGAGATATTATCGGCAGTTGCTATCACTTATCAGGGTAAAACCGCTGTAAAGCTTAATCGTAACCGTGTTCTTTTTCGCCAATTAACAGATGTTGAGATAAAAGCCTATTGGGAAACGGGAGAGCCTCATGACAAGGCAGGTGCTTACGCCATTCAGGGTTTAGCCGCACCCTTTATAGAACGCATTGAGGGTTCATATTCTGGCATAATGGGATTACCGCTGTTTGAAACAGCTCAGTTATTACAAGCCTTGGAGAAATAATAAAAAATGAGTGTAGAAATTCTAATAAACGTCACTCCACAAGAATCACGTGTAGCGGTACTTGAAAACGGTATTTTGCAAGAAGTATTAATAGAGCGTAATTCTAACCAAGGAATCGTTGGCAATATTTACAAAGGTAAAGTCTGTCGGGTTTTACCTGGTATGGAAGCCGCATTTATCGACATAGGGCAAGAAAAAGCCGCTTTTTTACACGCTTCTGATTTACGCTTACCTGTTGAGGTTATGCTCAACGGCGAAACTCCTGAAGAGATCATTATCCCACCCATTACCAAGTTATTGCATGCTGGCAAAGAAGTGCTAGTGCAAGTTATTAAAGAGCCACTCGGTACAAAGGGCGCTCGTTTAACCATGCACGTCACAATCCCTTCGCGTTTTGTTGTTCTCATGCCTGATACGGATACCATTGGAGTCTCAAGTAAAATTGAAGATGAGGATGAGCGGACGCGTTTAAAATCAATTATTCATTCCATCCGTGATGGTAGTTCTCGTGATGGAAATTCTGATGATGGGCAAACGGAAATTGATCTGACTGCAACAACGGGACGATATGGTTATATCGTTCGTACAGCCGCTGATGGCATTAATGAAGATGCTTTAAAGGCTGATATAGCTTTCTTGAATAAGCTATGGGGTAAAATAAATGACCCAAGCTCAGCCAACCCTGACTCTCAATTAATATACTCTGATTTACCCTTAGTACAGCGTGCCCTGCGAGATATGGTCGCAGAGGAAATTGTTAGTATAAAGGTTGATTCAAAAGAAACGTTTGCAAATATTCATGAGTTTTCCAAAGAATTCATACCCGAACTATCAACTAAAATAGAGCACTATTCAGGGGAACGACCCATCTTTGATATGCATTCGGTTGAAGATGAAATCCAAAAGTCACTGAAACGTAGTGTTCAACTAAAATCAGGTGGGTATTTAATTATTGACCAAACCGAAGCAATGACCACCGTTGATGTAAATACAGGTGGTTTTGTCGGTAATCGTAATCTTGAAGAGACTATTTTTAAGACAAATCTTGAAGCGGCACAAACATTAGCACGCCAATTACGCTTGAGAAATCTGGGCGGTATTATCATCTTAGATTTTATCGATATGCAGCAAGAGGATCATAAAGAACAGGTAATGTCGGCATTACTCAAAGCACTCGAACGTGACCATGCAAAAACATCCGTAATGCCATTATCTAAATTGGGTTTGGTAGAAATGACACGCAAGCGCACTCGTGAATCTTTAGAACACGTATTGTGTGAATCTTGCTCAACCTGTGAAGGGCGCGGTTACATTAAAACAGCCACAACAGTTTGTTATGAAATATTTAGGGAGATATTGAGAGAATCACGTCAGTTCGATGCACGCGAATTATTGGTACTAGCCTCGCAAGATGTTACCGATTTATTATTAGATGAAGAGTCCGATAGCTTGGCCGAATTACAAGAGTTTATTGGTGTACCCATTCGTTTTCAGGCAGAGACGTTGTATACCCAAGAGCAATTTGATGTGGTTCTGCTTTAATTATTTACTGTAGACTTTTCTTTCAAGTTTCTCTCAAGAGCCTTGGAGCGAGCAAATTGTTGATAGGTCCAATCTTTAAGGTAGGCCTTTTCTAGCATATAGTTAAGTGAATTCATCATGCGCCCATCCTGAACTAAAGCATCTGTTTTTAAAGACTGCTTACCCTTTTCGTTATAAAACGCTAAAGCAGGTAAGCGACTAAAAGTAGATTTCTGATACCATTTTGCAGGCGTTGTAAATTTCCCATCAGGAAGAAGAACAGGTGTTTTATCATCCTCAGCATCTAATCGTACAACCTGAAAGCGCCCTAAAGTTTCTCTTACATGTTTGAGTGTTAAAACATCACGATGGAATGCCTCACACTCGTTGCAACCTTTTTTCTCAAATAGCACCATTAAGGGTTCGCTGGCATCGAAGTGACTACGATCGAGAGCATAAGGTGGCGTATCAAAAAGAGCATCTTCTTTCAGACTGGTATAGCTAGACTTGCCTTGTTGTCCTGCCTGTTTAGCATTGATGAAATCTCGTAAATTCTGAGACTCATAACGTTTGTCTGCGACATAGTCCATTAAGTGAGTAAACCGCTGTGGCGCTTGATAACCTATCTGACGCAAAACGCGTTTTCCATTTTCATCATAAAACAATAGAGTCGGCGCAAAGCCAACACCTTCTTGTTTAGCAAAATGCTTTACTGCCATTGTTTTTCCATTAGGTGAAACCATTTCAGCATCATCAAAAATCTCTAGCCCAATGGAGGCAAACCTCTCTTGAACCTCTGCGGCAATTTTTGGATTACCTAAACTTTCGCGGATGAATTGCTCACAATATGAACATCCTTGAGTGGTAAAAAGAATCATTAAGCCTTTTTTACCCTCGGCTGATAATTCTGATGTAATCTCTTCTAGGTCTAAAAAGGGGCTATCCAAAAACCACTCAGGAAAAGTATGCAATTTACGTGCTTTTTCTTCATTGGTAGTAGCGCCAAATGAAATACAGCTTGAAGAAAAAATCAAAAGTAACAATAAGCCTTTAAGAAAAGAGAAAGGATTACTAAAATTTGAAGATTTCATAAAGGAGCCTTTTGTAAATAAGGTTAAGTACACTGGTATTTGTAAAAAATTGCTTAATTTGAGTATTTTAGCCCTGAGTTTAGTCCAAGTTGATAGATTTTCCATTGCCACCCCCCCCTGTTTTTCGATGTTTTGTACGCCCTAGATATTAAAAAGTATATTGCTAGACCTTCCAAAGAAAATCTCGATGCTGTTCAAAGCATCGTTTGCGCCTATTTCTTATACAAAACGTCGAAAAACAGGGGGGATGGCAATTTAATTAGATTAATATTTACGAAGGTTGGGCTGAGGAACGAATCCCAACAGGGTTGATTTGGAGCGATGTCTGTTGGGCTTCCTAACGTCAGCCCAACCGCACTAACCAATCGTTAACTTAAAAATGATCACTCCGCCAATAATAGTTATAAGCAGAGTAACAATATGGTTCGCTACCCATTTTATAACACTATTTTCAATAATAGAGTTAGGCTGGTTATTTTCATTATGCTCTCCAGCTTGAACACTAACATTATCAGAATCGACTATAGTAACTGTATTTGTTATGACTTTAGAGTTTTCTTGAGCCATGTTTAGAATTTCCTTTTGTTTACTTTCAGGGAGAAGTGAAATATACGGTTTTTTTTCAGCAAACGATAAATATTGTAAATATTGTTCCAATGCTCCTGATATATTTTCACGAAATATTGGTACATGCTCAGTTTTTATCTGTATAGCGACATTACCAGAATTGCCATCAGAAACTTCATTTAGTAATGCTTTTTTTGATGTTTGTTCAGCTACATTCAGAATTGCTTCTGAGCTTGCTAACAAACCAAGCATCATTAAAAGTTCACTTGCTGAGACTTGTCGAGCAGTAAAAGCCGCTGGGGTCTTAGAGTGTAACTTTCGGCCCAGTTTTACTGCTAATAGGCCCCATGTCATATTATAAGAAAGCAACTCGTGCCCTTGAAAGCTACTAGAAAATTTTAACTCTTCAATTTCACTTTCAAAATAATTTTCAGGAGTGAACTCTAAGAGATCTAATTGAACAGTTGCTCGTAATTGTTTGAGTATCCATGAATCCATTTATCTTACCCATACTAGAAAAATCTATAACGGTGTGTAAAGAAAGTCTGTGACTTTCTAATAGCTTATTAGATCATAAGTCTCTTATTTATAACATAATAAGCTTTTCTCATTCGCTTTAAGTTTCCATTTTTAATTGTTCCAAAAGTATTTATATACTCCCCGCACCCTTCGACTCCGCTCAGGGAGCTACTTCTGATTAGTTCCCTGAGCGGAGTCGAAGGGTGCGGATATGTGGCGCTAATATGACAATACTTTTGGAGAAGTTAATAAGTAGGCATCAACATTGTAATTGACCGCTCTTTGCAATCTGTCCTAATGGGCATTACACATAAAAAAGGTGATGCCTTTTTACTATTCATATCTCATACTCCCTACAAATGAAAAAGACAAAACCCCCCATTTACCATGCAAGATAAAATCATCCATCATCAGTCTGAGCTACAAGCCTGCACCCGTTGCCCTAATATGATTCAACCTGTGATTACAGGCGCGCCAGTGGTATCGCAAATTATGCTCATCGGGCAAGCGCCAGGTATTCGAGAAGGGGATATTGGTCGTCCATTCGGTTGGACAGCGGGTAAGACGCTTTTTAAATGGTTTTCATCTATTGGTGTGGATGAGACTGAGTTTCGTGAGCACGTTTATATAGCTGCGGTCTGCCGATGTTTTCCGGGTAAGAACCCAAAAGGGAGTGGTGATCGTGTGCCTGATAAACAAGAGATTGCTACCTGCAAACATTGGCTCGAAGCAGAATACAAAATACTTCAACCTAAACTGATTATTCCTGTTGGCAAGCTCGCTATTTCGCAGTTTTTAACTTATAAAAAACTCACCGAAGTTGTGGGGCAGCAGTTTGTGATTGATACGCCCATATTGCAGGCTGATGTGATTCCGTTGCCACATCCTTCGGGACTTTCGACTTGGTTTAATAGGGAGCCTGGTAAGAGTTTATTGCAAGATGCTCTAGGGTTGATTGATACTCATAGTGCTTACCAGAGTTTGAAATAGTTTTTTTAACGCAAGGGTCGCGGAGGTATACGCAGAGAACCGCAGAGGAAAAGAAAAACCTCTGCGGTTCTCTGCGTTAAAAAATAAGGGTAAACTAAATACAACGGTTTCACTCTAATAATCAAGTTGTCCGTTTAAAAAAACTAAACGGCAAGCTTGCTAAAAATAGGGGGTGTGTGCTTTTATAATCACATAGAAATTAGTTAGAAACCTTTTAAGAAATTATATGAAAAAATCAGGTTCAAAATTACGCAAATTAATGGCGGTTGCTGTGATTCTCATCACGCTCTTGCTACTGTTATTCGTCTTCTCTGCAACACGAAGCGCGCTTGATGTTTGGGATCGTTTACAGCAACTCCCCGAACCTTTGTTTTATACCTACTCTGCACTTATTGTTGCGGGAATTCTATTTAGCCTTTGGCTAGTGTATAAATTATTACGTCCAACTGAATATATTTCAGAATTTGACAATGATAAAGAAGTCTCCCAAGAAAATATCCTAAAAGAACTCGATCACGCCGAAGACGGTGGTATGGAAACATCAAACTTACGTCGTGAGATAGAGCATTTAAAAGAACGAAAAGATACAGGAAAAATATACGTCGCGTTGTTTGGCAATGTTAGTACAGGCAAATCATCCATCATCAAAGCCGTACTGCCCGATGCAAAATTGGACATCAATGTACGCGGTGGCTCAACTCAAGAAATCAAAGAATATACGTGGCAGAGTAGTTCAGGTGATCAGCTAGTTTTAACTGATTTACCCGGGCGTAATGAAGCCGAAGGATCGCTAGATGAAATGGCGCAAGATGAAGCGATACGTGCGCAGTTAGTGATTTATGTCACCGATTCTGATTTGTCTCGCAGTCAGTTTGAAGATATTAAACAGCTACAAAGCTACGGCAAACCGATGATCGTCGCATTAAATAAAAGTGATCGTTTTAACGATGAAGAAAAACAATTAATTGAGACGCGTTTTAAAGAACACTTTGGTAAAGAAGTGCCTATCAAGCAGGTATTAGTACAATCAGGCGGGGAAGAAGAGATTCTTAAAATTTACCCCGATGGGCGAGAAGAAAAAATCATTCGTGAGCGCAAAGCTGATGTGTCAGCGCTAGCCGAGGCGATGCAAGATGAGATTGATGCACAAAGCGATGTGCTGGAATCGTTACGTGATGCCAGCGTATTTGTTTTGGTCAAACAGAAATTAGATGTTGCCAAAGATGAGTTTCGCCAAGAAAAAGCTGAATCAATTATCAAAAGCTCCACCCGAAAAGCAGTCTTTGGAGCATTGGCGGCGGTTAGCCCTGGCTCTGATTTAGTCATTCAAGGTGTGCTGGGAACACAAATGGTGAAAGGACTTTGTGCCTTATATAATGTGCCTGTTCGTCAATTAGACATCGATAAGCTACTAGATTTTAGTGGCGGACAAATGAAAAAAAGCGCACCTATATTACTGGCAGTTGCAGGCAATGGCATGAAAGCATTCCCAGGTTTAGGCACAGTAGGCGGTGGGCTTACTCACGCCGTAGCCTACGGGATGATTTTTGATGCATTGGGTCATGCGGTCAATAAAACACTGCAACAACGTGGTAAGTTACAAGCTGCACCAGCAGCCATTACTTTTAAGGAGATGTTAAATGAAAATCTTGAAGCGCGCGCAAAGCTATTTGCCAAGCTGGTTTTCGACAACCGAGAAAAGTGATGGTGACGATACACTACCTGCCAAATTAGAGAATGAAGGGGCTGAATCTATTGATAGTGACAATAAAGGTGATTCAAATATTGATCTTGCCAAAGAAAGTCTAAGCCAGCTATTAGATGATTCACGTGTACCAGATTCTGTGCGTAATGTATTACGAGAAGAATATAAACAACTGCGCGTGATGATGGAAAAACTTGAAAATGGTCATTTACATATTGCTGTTTTTGGTCGAGTCAGTGTCGGAAAATCATCCGTTCTAAATGCGTTATTAGGCAAACAAGCTTTTAGCGTTAGCATCCTTCATGGTGAAACTAAAACAGAAGGTATTGAAGAATGGCAAGAAGTTGATGCGGGAGGGGTCTATCTAATCGACACACCAGGCATCAATGAAATAGATGGCGAAGAGCGCGAACGTCTCGCGCATGAAGTCGCCAGTCGATCAGACTTATTACTATTTGTGATTGATAGTGATTTAACAGATGTGGAGTTAAATGCTTTAAAATTAGTAGCAGCAACTAACCGCCCAATAATTTTGGTGGTCAATAAAGCAGACCAATACAATGAAGATGAAGTTTTGCAACTACGCACGATTATTCGTAAACGTGTGAAGGGCTTAATATCACCAGAAAATATCGTCTTTAGTGCCGCATCACCCAGTAAACAAACCGTGATTTATGTCGATGACGATGGCAACGAGAAAGAAACCGTGCGTCAACGACCTGTGGATATCATCAGTTTAAAATCACGCCTCTGGGATATTATTGAAGCGGAAGGTAAAACATTGTCTGCTCTTAACGCCTCTCTTTTTGCAGGTAATTTGAGTGAACAGCTAGGTGATAAATTATTAGAAACACGTAAACAAGTCGGTGAAGATACCATTCATATGTATTGTATCGGTAAGGGTGTTGCTGTTGCGCTTAACCCTATACCCGTGGCAGATTTATTAGCGGCGGCGGCGATTGATGTCAGCATGGTGATTCATTTATCAAAAATATATGGCTTACCGATGAGCAAATCAGAAGCGGGAGATTTGATAAAAACAATTGCCGCGCAAATGCTGGTGCTATATGCCACATTCTGGGCGATTCACCTTGCGTCATCAGCATTAAAGATTGGTACGGTTGGTTTCTCAACCGTTGTTACAGGTGTCGCACAAGGTGCAGTCGCGTGGTATAGCACGTTAGTGGTGGGCAGGGTTGCAGAAGAATATCTCGCTAAAGGGAAATCATGGGGAGAAACAGGCCCTAAGCTCACCGTGCAAAGTATTTTGGATAGTTTAGATAGAGATTCGGTAATGAGTGATGCGAAAGAAGAGATTGTGCAGTATCTGAAAGGTAAAAATAAGGGTAAAACAACCTGATTAGAGCTTCTGTAACGTATAAAAACCTACAAATCATCGAAAAAGAGGGGGGGTGGTCTATAAAAATAGTATGTTTATAGACCACCCCCCCCTGTTTTTCGATGATTTGTACGAGTTATATTTAAGCTATATTAAAAACTAAATCAAAATCAGCCTTATTTGTTCTTTCGATTCGCAATTAAATCATCAACTACCGATGGATCAGCCAGTGTAGATGTATCTCCCATTTCATCGACTTCATTTGCAGCAATTTTTCTTAAAATTCTACGCATGATTTTACCAGAACGTGTTTTGGGTAAACCTGGCGCCCATTGAATAATGTTTACTTTAGCTATTGGGCCAATTTCTTTTCTAACCAGCGCCACTAAATCAGCTTTGAGTTCATCGTTGCCTGTTTCACCTGTCATCAGCGTTACATAAGCATAAATACCTTGTCCTGTAATATCATGCGGATAACCAACTACCGCGGCTTCTGCCACTTTTGGATGGAGTACAAGACCTGACTCAATTTCTGCAGTGCCTAAACGATGGCCAGATATATTGAGTACATCATCAACACGCCCAGTAATCCAATAGTCACCATCTTCATCACGGCGTGCACCGTCTCCTGTAAAGTAATAACCTTTGAACATTGAAAAATAAGTTTCATAGAAACGTTCGTGGTTACCATAAAGTGTGCGCATCATTGATGGCCAAGGTTGTTTCATTGCCAAGTTACCTGCGGCGGGGTTTCCTGTAATTTCATTGCCTTCATCATCAAGTAACACAGGGTCACAACCAAAGAATGGAGCCATTGCAGAACCAGGCTTTAATGCGTGAACACCAGGAAGCGGTGTCATTAAATGTGCCCCAGTTTCTGTTTGCCACCATGTATCTACAATTGGGCAGTTATTATTACCAACGACGTTGTTATACCACTCCCACGCTTCTGGGTTGATAGGCTCGCCTACCGTTCCCAATAATCGTAAAGACTCGCGTGATGTTTTATTGACAGGTTCATTACCTGCAGCCATTAATGCACGGATTGCAGTTGGGGCAGTATAGAAAGTAGCAACTTTGTGCTTGTCGATAACCTGCCAAAAACGTGACGCATCAGGATAAGTGGGGATACCTTCAAACATCAACGTAGTCGCGCCATTGGTTAATGGGCCATAAACAATATAGGTGTGACCTGTTACCCAGCCAACATCTGCCGTACACCAATAAACCTCGCCATCTTTGTAATCAAAAACGAGTTTGTGCGTCATTGCCGCTTGAACAAGATAGCCGCCTGTTGTGTGCAATACGCCCTTTGGTGTACCCGTTGATCCTGAAGTGTAAAGAATAAATAAAGGATCTTCTGCATCCATTTCTTCAGCAGGGCAGTCGGTGCTGGCATTTGATACCTCATCACCATACCAAATATCGCGTCCTTCAACCCAGTCTACAGGGTCGCCACCGCGTTTAACTACAACGCAAGTGTGTACATTGGGACAACCTTCAAGCGCAATATCAGCATTTGTTTTAAGAGGGACTTTTTTACCACCACGCATAGATTGGTCTGCCGTGATCACTACCTGACAATCTGAATCTAGGATACGGCTCTTTAAAGCATCGGGTGAGAAGCCACCAAATACGATGGAGTGCACAGCACCAATTCGCGTACAAGCTAACATGGCTACAGCAGCTTCTGGAATCATCGGCATATAAAGAGAAACACGATCACCTTTTTTGACACCACGTGCTTTTAATACATTAGCGAATTGACAAACTTCAGCATGTAGTTCTTTATAAGAAATATGTCTATCTTCTTCAGGATTATCACCTTCCCAAATAATAGCGGTTTGATCGCCACGAGTCGCAAGGTGCTTGTCTAAACAATTATATGAGACATTAAGTTTTGCACCTTCAAACCATTTTATGCGCAAGTCTTTTTGATCAAAGCTCCAGTCTGTTACTTTATCCCAAGGCTTAAACCATTCAACATAGTTATTGGCTTGTTCTGCCCAAAATGCCTCTGGGTCTTCGATGGATTGTTTATACATCGCTTCATATTGATCTGCATTAATATTTGCTTGTGCTGCAAACTCTTTTGATAGGGGATGAATATTCTCAGACATTTATGTTTCTCCTTTGATAGTTCTTGTATTTTCTGCTTTTTATTATATGACAATTTGACAATATATATGGGATGCTTGGTGCTAAAAAGTGCTTAAGTAATGAAAGTAATAGTAATTATTGCTAAAGTTTTATAATTACTGCCTGTATAATCGACTGGTACTGATTATTTACTTGAGCGGTTTAATGATGGATGCATTAACAATGACAATTCTATTAGGTGTCCTAGTGATGCTAATAGTTGTCATGGCATTTGTATTGACGGTTAAAAGTGGGCAGTATGATGATTTAGATGGTGAGGCTTTTCGCATCCTTATGGATGATGATGATCCTAGGATTCCTGGAAATCAGAATAATCAGAATAGTTACGATAATGACAAAGAAGAATCGCTAGAAAATAAAACCAATAAATAAAGAAGAAAGATAATAATAATCGGCGTAGGTAAAGTTATTTACAGTCACAGTAACAATGAAAGTTGTTGCTGTGATGATGAACCTATAAACATAAACTATATGTATTTAAAAAGAATATATCTACTTTATTGTATAGTTTTTGTTCATGTATGGGGTCAAAATTGCTTTTCTTAATAAATAGCCTATATATATGTGTAAATACTAATAAATAACCCTATTAGGGTAGTTGCGAGAAAATTGGAGAAATAAATAATGTCTGATAGAAGATTACAGGTGTTTCATGCGGTTGCGCGTCTTTTGAGTTTTACCAAGGCCGCAGAAGTTTTACACATGACACAACCTGCGGTGACGTTTCAAATACGTCAGTTAGAAGAACAGTTTGATACACGTTTGTTTGATCGTGCACATAATCGTGTGAGCCTTACCGAGGCTGGACACGTAGCATTCGAATATGCAGAGACTATTTTTGAGAAATATTCAGAGATGGAAAATGCCATTCGTGAAATCACGGGTAATATTAGTGGGTCACTAACATTAGGAGCATCCACAACAATATCTGAATATATGTTGCCATCATTGTTGGGTGATTTTAACAAGAAGAATCCTGAGGTTTTGTTAAAGTTGCGAGTGTCAAATACCGAAGGCATCGTATCAATGGTAGAGAACAATGTTATTGATTTAGGTGTAGTTGAAGGCCCAGTCACAAATAAAAACTTATTAGTAGAAGTTTGTCGAAAAGATGACTTGGTTGTGGTCGTACCCGCTGATCATGAGTTAGCTGACCAGAAAACAGTTTCTGTTAAAAAAATGTTGAGTTACCCTTTTATATGTCGTGAAGAGGGATCAGGAACACGTGAAGTTATTGTTGATCATCTAAAAGCTCAAGGTCTAGGTAAGCATGCTCTTAAAGCTTGTTTAGAATTAGGTAGCCCAGAAGCCGTAAAAGGTGCAGTAGAAGCGGGTATGGGAATTACAATACTTTCTAGTGTGAGTATTGCGAAAGAGTTAAAGTTAGGCATATTAAAAGCAGTGCCGCTTGACCCACCATTAAGTCGTGAGTTTTCCTTTGTTCGCCAGCGTCAAAAATTTAGAGTTCGTTCAATGGAAGAACTATTAGAGTTTGCTCGTAACTATTGCAAAAATGGAAAATAATTTGCAATAATAGTATTTTTTAATACCAGGAAAGCCCTAATTAATTAATATTAGTTGGGGCTTTTTTGTTTGTACTGCTGATAGGTTACAATTGTTTTATAATCTATTAATTTTATCCTTCCTCATTGTAATATCATAACTATGAAGTTTTATATTAAATCCTGCAGTTCACATAAACTATTCAATATTTTATTTGTGATTTTTATAAGTTTTTTTGCTTCTTTGGGTTTGGTTTCGTGCTCAAATAATACCTTGTCCGCAGGAAAATCAGGAACTACGGATAAGAAAGCTATTTTACATACTCATCCAATGAATGAATGTATTGATGCAGTAACACATTCACATGTAGATGGAGACAAAAAACACCTTCATTACTTTCATCATTGCGCAGCGAATGCTGTTAATCCAAATGCACATAGCCACCCATCATCATCTGCGATAATGGGTTATTTTCGGCATACCCATCCCAATGGTTCAGTTAAGCATACGCATGGTCACTAAAGGAGAAACTGATCAAGTCCAATTAGTTTTACCAAAAAAAGTATTTACCTGAGTTTTTGAAATTCTGAATAAATAGCTCGTCATTCTGATAAATACCAGAATCCACCTGTGAACTGGCACTATGCTTCAGCGATGAATACTGGCATCCGTCAGTATGACGATAGCGAGACTGAAAGCACTTTAGGGACTATTAATAGTATCAATCCGTCCAAACACGGGCATTTCTAAACATTCTCATCCACGGGCTATCTTCTCTCCAATCATCTGGGTGCCATGAGTTTGTTACCGTACGAATGACACGTTCAGGATGCGGCATCATAATCGTAAAGCGCCCATCGGTGCTACAAAGCCCAGTTATGCCAAGCTCTGCACCATTAGGGTTTTCAGGATAATGTTGTGTTGGCACGCCATTATTATCAATATAACGCATACTCGCTAATCCATTGCTGAGGCTGTCATTAGCCGAGCCAGTACCCGTAAATACGGCGCGACCTTCGCCGTGTGCAACCACGATTGGCATTTTAGAGCCTTGCATACCTTGTAATAAAATCGATGGTGAATCCATTACTTCAACCATGACTTGTCGTGCTTCAAATTGCTCTGACTCATTACGATAAAACTCAGGCCAATGACTAGCACCAGGAATCATGTCGCGTAATTGTGAGAACATCTGACAGCCATTACAAACGCCCAAACCGAAGGCATCCTCACGTTCAAAAAATGCACTAAATTCATCTTTTGCGCGTGGGTTATGCAGAATGGTTTTAGCCCAGCCACCGCCCGCGCCTAATACATCACCATAAGAGAAACCACCACAAGCAACCAAGCCTTTGAAGTCATCCAGTGAGGTTCTGCCAGAGATTACATCGGTCATGTGAACATCTACCGCGCGGAATCCTGCACGGTCAAACGCAACCGCCATTTCTTGCTGACCATTGACACCTTGGTCACGTAAAATGGCAATGGATGGGCGAGTGCCAGTGTTAATATAAGGCGCAGAAATATCTTCATTAATATCAAACGTGACAGATGCTGTTAAGCCTTTATCATCTGTATCATCAAGACGTGCAAACTCTTCTTTAGCGCATTGATCATTGTCGCGTAATGCCTGCATTTGGTAGCTGGTATTGCTCCAAATCTTCTGTAGATTAATACGGCTATTGCAGTAGATAGACTCTTTCGCCCACGTAAAGTTAATATTATCGCTGTTGTTGAGTGTGCCGATAACATGAGAGCAACTGCCCAAATCAGCCTCTCGCAATGCCGATAAAACCTCTTCGGTATCGGTGTGGTGCACTTGAATGACCGCACCTAATTCTTCGTTAAACAAAGCTTCAAGTGGCGTTTTTGCAAGGTCATCAAGACGAATATCAAGACCGGTATGACCTGCAAATGCCATTTCAGTCAAAGTCGCAAGCAAACCACCATCTGAGCGATCATGATATGCCATCAACTTATTTTCAGCGTTTAACAATTGAATCACTTTAAAGAAGTTGATCAGTGTTTCTGCATGATCTAAATCAGGTACGTGCGCGCCAACTTGTGAATACACTTGTGATAATGCCGAAGCCGCAAGGCGATTTTTACCTTTGCCTAAATCGATTAAAATTAAATCGCTATCTCCTTTATCGGTTCTTAGTTGCGGCGTTAGTGTTTTGCGCACATCTTCAACAATGGCAAAGCCAGTAATCAGTAGCGAAAGCGGAGCCGTCATTTCATGATGTTTATCTGTACCGTCGTCGGCTTTTTGATCCCAAACTGTCTTCATCGACAATGAATCTTTACCCACAGGAATAGCAATCCCCAATTGTGGACAAAGCTCCTCGCCCACCGCCTTTACGGTATCAAATAGCGCGGCATCTTCACCTTCATAACCTGCGGCCGCCATCCAGTTAGCTGACAAGAATATATCTGAAATTTTGCCGATTTTTGCAGCAGCAATATTAGTAATAGCCTCGCCAATCGCCATACGCCCTGATGCCGCAGGTGATACGAGTGCAAGCGGTGTGCGCTCACCTAATGCCATAGCCTCACCGTTATAACCCACATAATCGGCAACCGTTACAGCAACATCGGCTACAGGGACTTGCCAAGGGCCAACCATTTGATCACGATTAATCATCCCCGTGATTGAGCGGTCGCCAATGGTGATTAAGAATGATTTTGAGGCAACCGTAGGCAAGCTTAATACTCGCTCAATCGCATCTGAAAGATCAATGCCATCAAGCTCTAATTCTGGTTTATGGAATGTTTTGTGATGTACATCGCGTAACATTTTTGGTGGTTTGCCAAGGAGCATATCCATAGACATATCGACAGGATTGTTATCAAACAATCCGTCACCAACAATCAGATGTCGCTCTTCGGTAGCAAAACCAACTACCGCATGAATCGCACGTTCGCGTTCACATAAAGAAATAAAGGTATCAAGCTTATTTTCATCAATCGCCAACACATAACGCTCTTGCGCTTCGTTACACCAAATTTCCATTGGTGACATACTGGGCTCATCATTCGGTACGGTGCGAATTTCAAATTTACCGCCACGCCCTGCATCGTTAACAATTTCAGGAATCGCATTTGAAATTCCGCCCGCGCCCACATCGTGAATCCATAAAATAGGGTTGTCATCACCCATTGCCACACAACGGTCGATAACCTCTTGCGCGCGACGTTCCATTTCTGGGTTGCCACGTTGTACCGATGCAAAATCAAGCGATTCTGCAGATGTGCCACTCGCCATAGATGATGCCGCGCCACCGCCTAAACCAATCAACATGGCAGGGCCACCTAAAACAATAATAGGCGTATTGACAGGCAACTCTTTCATATCGATATTATTCGGGCGAATATTACCCAAACCACCTGCCAGCATAATCGGCTTGTGATAACCGCGTAGCTCTTTGCCTTCAGCGCCTAATTTTGATGCGCCAGGTACTTCTGCCTCAAAACTTCTAAAATAACCCGTGATGCAAGGGCGACCAAACTCATTATTAAAGGCAGCAGCACCAATTGGCCCTTCGAGCATAATATCCAAAGCGCTGTCGATACGTGATGGCTTGCCGTGATCTTTTTCCCACGGCTGGGGTGCATTGGGGATTTTTAAATTTGATACCGAAAATCCACATAAACCCGCTTTAGGTTTAGAGCCATTGCCCGTCGCACCTTCATCACGAATCTCGCCACCAGAACCTGTTGCCGCACCCGGGAAAGGTGAAATAGCAGTAGGGTGGTTATGGGTTTCAACCTTCATTAACATATGAACAGGCTCATTGGTGTAGCCATATTCTTGCGAATTGGAATTAGGGAAGAAGCGTGTCGCTTGTGAGCCTTCAACCACCGAAGCATTATCGTGATACGCCGATAACACACCTTCAGGAGATTCTTTAAAGGTATTTTTAATCATGCCAAAAAGGGTTTGGTCTTGTTTTTTTCCATCAATAATCCAATCAGCATTAAAGATTTTATGACGGCAATGCTCAGAGTTTGCCTGAGCAAACATCATAAGCTCAACATCGGTAGGGTCACGGTTTAAATCGCTGTAATTATCGGCAAGGTATTGGATTTCATCGGGAGACAACGCTAGACCTAAATCAATATTGGCTTTGTTTAATGCACCAAGCGCATCACTACCGAGTGAAATGGTTTTAAGCGGGGCAGGTAGCGCATCGTTAAATAAAGCCTCGGCTTCTGCACCATCGCTCATCACCACTTCCATCATACGGTCATGAATTTGTTCACTAATAAATAAACTTTGATCATCCGATAACTGATGGGAATCCCCTTTGTACTCAACAAAATAAGCAATGCCACGCTCAACACGACTAACAGAAATTAAACCACAGTTATGTAAAATATCAGTCGCTTTACTCGACCAAGGTGAAATCGTACCAGGGCGAGGCGTAACAAGAAATAATGCACCCGATGGTTCATGAGAATCTGCATCACCTTCGCCGTACTCTAAAAGCTCACCAAGTTGAGTGTTTTCGTCATCAGTCAGTGTAGTGCTCACTTTTACAAAATGCCAAAAACGGGCATGTATGTCAGTGATTTCAGGGATGGATTTCTGAAGGGTTGTTAACAGTTTATTCTTATTAAAATCAGAAAAAGCGCGATTACCGGGGAGTATTATCATGCTACAAATAACCTATACAGGGGTTGATTATCTAATGGCGTATCATAAACTATTATTTATAAGTCCACCCCCCCCTTTTTTCGTTGATTTGTATTTATAATGCAGTTTATTGCACCATAACCCTAAATTTAAGTTGAAAACTGGGTGCAGTTACTCCTGTTTTAGGTTGAAAAGCACCATTAAATGCGGCACGAAAGTCAGTAACATTCGAATCAACCCCATCCGCATCAGCTACAGGGCTATAAACGTAAGACGTGCCTCCATTATTTGAATAAGCAACACTTGCCAAGCTAAGCCCACTACTAGGTGAGCCATTAGTAAAATAGGGAGCCTTGCAGTTACCTATAGTCGTCACACAAAGCTTCGTATTGGTTGGTACATGGTCAGAAATTTTAATCGTATTATTATCTGCGGCTAAATTTCCATTATTTTTAGCCGTTATAATATATTCAAGGATGCTATTAGGAATAGCTTTAGGATTGCTCGCGCCATTAAAAGGGTCGTAGATGGTAAGTATGGTTTTGGCTAATGATAACTGAGGAGATGAAGTATTACTCTTACCCAAGCTGTTCACAAAAGCAGAAGCATCAGTATCCCTAGTGATAATAAAACCGGAACAAGCACTAGCAGCTCCACTGGTAGTTTTCTCCCAGCATACACTCGTATCAGAATCTGTAGAGTTAGGGGTTAAACTAAGAGACTCACCGACAGCAGTGCCTCCTAAGCGACCGCTATCGACACTATTCCATGAAAGCGTAACTCCGTTGGCACTAACAGGTATTGGGTCAATAGAGCCACCTGTTCCATAAGTCATATAATCTACAGGTATAACATTATGTGTGCCTGCTCCATTTAGCGTTGTAACATCTGTATTAGAGGGTTTTAATAAAACCACATCATCAGCACTATTAGCCAATACTGCAGTTGAGCCTTGTGAATAAACATGATGAATGTCTCCACTACTGCTATTCACTCCATTGCCAGAATGAAAAATCACATAATCGCCAGTATTCACATTAATATCAGGTAAACGATAGTTTTGAGAGTTTCCATCTTGACTACTAATCATATAGTTAAGAATAGTTCCATTGCTTAAAACTGATAACTCAACAAACTCTTTTATGCCAGCAGATTGTCGATACATGACCTCATTAATCATTAAGTTAGCGTAGGTCTTCACAATAGGCTGCATCACCCAATATGCCACCTGTTCTGCGGTGTGGATTCTTGTGGTATCACCTGCGACTGTTTCTTCATCAACAGCAAGATTAATAGAATTACCAACAGGGCTAGCGCCATATAAAACAGCCCAAGAACCATTCACCCCATTCATGGCAGACTGTGTAGCAGTCGCAAAGCTATAAGAGCGGGGAAGCGTATAATTATACGAGGGAGAATTGTTAGTCCCTCTAATGCTATTCCCCCCTAAAGCAATCTTCACATAAGAATTAGCCAGCGTGTACTCACCTGACTCAGCAATAAAATACCCCAATGTCTCCCAGGCTGCCGCAGTGGTCACAATTTGCCCCGTATGTTTACCAATACAAATACTGGCATTAGTTGCAGGAGCAGCACGGTTGTTGCAACGGCTACTCCAAAAAGTAGAAAAACTAGAATTAGAATAAGACATCACCTGCCCAGTCACCACCGGGCTAGAATAAGTTTGAGTTTTTTGAGGAGGTGAAGATACATTCATCATGTAAGCACTTCCCCAACGCCCATTACCATAATTAGTCGTAGAGATATCAACTCTATGAGCCTCATACTTAATAGGAATGGTATAAGCCCCAGCTTCAGAAACCGTGCAATAAACATCAGATGCCGTAATAGGCGATGAATTATTAGGTGGCTGGGCTTTAACTTGAATGCTAGAGCCAATAATCTGAACTCTAATAGTTGCCTCATTGCTAGCAATAGAAGGTAAATTATAAGTACAAGCCACAACAGGGTTTGTATAACTATTTGAGAGT
>JALSLX010000024.1 GCA_026988095.1 Thiotrichaceae bacterium | reverse complement strand
TCAATGATTCCACCGCGAGCGGTGTTAATTAATAATGCAGAATTTTTCATTAGCCCAAATTCCTTAGCGCCAAATAAATGTTTAGTCTCAGGGGTAAGCGGGCAATGAATACTCACCACATCAGCCTGTGGCAACAATTCATTAAGAGGCAAACGATCCGCTACAAACTCTTGGGTGCCAGCGCGTTGTGAAATAATAATATTCATCCCGAAGGCAATTGCAATCTTCTCAACACCTTTTGCAAGGCTGCCATAACCTACTAAACCTAGTGTTTTACCCGATAATTCTTGAATAGGAAACTCAAGGCTAGAAAACTGACCACTGCGTGACCAATCGCCGCTTTTAGTGAGTTTTTGATAAGAGAAGAGCTGGGTCGATAGCGCTAATATCATTGAAAACACATGCTGACTCACCGATGCGGTGCAATAATCAGTGACATTCTTCACCGTGATTCCTTGCTGTTTACAAAACGCTAAATCAACATTGTCCATGCCAGTAGCTGTGAGCAAAATGAGTTTTAACTGAGGGAGTTTCTCAAGCAAGGGCTGATCTAAAACCACTTTATTGGCAATAACAATATCTGCATTTTCAAGACGCTCTAAACGCTGTTCACTTGTTGTGCTTTCGTAAATAGTCCAATCATCGAGCAGAGTATATAAACCACTGAGATCAAGATCACCTGGGTTGAAACTTTTCTCGTCAAGAACAACGGCTTTGTAATGGGTTGTGTTGGCCATCTTCTTAGTCATCTAGCGTTTTTTCCTTAAAATCGCATAAGTCCGAAATTAAACAAGCGGCACATTTAGGCTTGCGCGCTACACAAATATAACGACCGTGCAAAATCAGCCAGTGATGTGCATCAACCATAAACTCTTTTGGTATATGACGCAGTAGCTTCTTTTCGACTTCGACAACATTTTTTCCCTTTGCAATACCTGTGCGATTACCTACGCGAAAAATATGTGTGTCGACCGCCATAGTCGGTTGCCCAAAGGCCGTGTTTAAAATGACATTGGCTGTTTTACGACCAACACCCGGTAGCGCTTCTAAATCTTTACGATTCTCGGGTACAACAGAATCATGTAATTCAACCAGCATCTTGCAGGCTTGAATAATATGCTTTGCCTTGCTGTTATAAAGTCCGATGGTTTTGATGTACTCCTTCAAACCATCCTCACCCAAATCATAAATATCTTGAGGGGTATTAGCGATAGGAAAAAGCTTATCAGTCGCCTTGTTAACGCCTTTGTCGGTTGATTGAGCAGATAAAGCGACCGCAACCAGTAATTCAAACGGACTGCTGTAATTTAATTCCGTCTTAGGCTCTGGGTTGGCCTCACGCCAACGACGAAAAATCTCGTAACGTTTCTCTTTATTCATAATTAGAAGCTTTATAAATGACAGAAGTATTAAATATAAATACAAAACGTCGAAAAAGAGGGGGGGTGGCTATAAAAAATATCATAAATTATGGTGCTATTAAGTTTAAGAACGAATTCCGACGCCTTTCTTCAATAAATAATAAGCAAATCCATACAGTGCAACAATAAAAACAGCTAATAAAGAAAAGCTCGCCACGGGACTAATATCAGAAACCCCTAGAATCCCATATCTAAAACCATTCACCATATAGAGAACAGGGTTAGCCAACGATACATTCTGCCAAAAATCAGACAACATATTGATTGAATAAAATACACCGCCTAAGTAGGTGAGAGGAGTCAGAACAAAGGTTGGGATAATCGTAATATCATCAAAGCTTTTGGCGTATATTGCGTTAATTAAGCCCGCTATAGAAAACAACATTGAAGTTAAAACTACAACAGCGATAGTAATAAAAGGATGTTGAATGGTTAATGATGAAAAGAATAAAGAAACCAATGTGACGATTAGCCCAACCATCAAACCACGTGCCATGCCACCGCCGATATACCCCATTAAGATAATGTGATTGGGTACAGGGGAGATCAACATTTCTTGAATATGTCCAAACATTTTCGCGGTGAAAAAGGTGGAGACAACATTGGAATAGGAGTTGGTTATTACCGACATCATAATCAAACCAGGGATAATATATTCGATGTATTTAAAGCCGTCCATGTCACCAATTTGACTGCCGATAAGATTGCCAAAAATTACGAAATAAAGTGTCATGGTAATGGCGGGTGGTACTAAGGTTTGCACCCAAATACGCAAGAAGCGCATCACTTCTTTGGTTAGTATGGTTTTAAACGCCGTTAGTTTTTGTGCGGTTTTCATGATGATGAGTCCTCATTATCTGTTTTAACCAGTTTCACAAAAAGCTCTTCTAAGCGATTGGTTTTATTGCGCATACTCATTACACGAATATTATGTTTACTGAGTGTTTCAAATAAATAATTTAAAGAACGCGACTTATCAAGCTCAACTTCAAGCGTTGATGGGTCGCGTAAGTTGATGGTGAGTTCGCAATCTTCAGGGCATTTATCTAAAGGCTCTTTAAGGTCAAGCACAAATGTTTCTACTTGAAGGCGTGAGAGTAATTCTTTCATGCTGGTGCTTTCTACCACTTCGCCTTTGTTGATAATGGCGATGTTATTACACATGCTTTCAGCTTCTTCTAAATAATGCGTGGTGAGGATAATGGTTGTGCCAGCTTGGTTGAGCTTTTTCAAAAACTCCCACATGGATCGGCGGATTTCAATATCAACACCCGCGGTAGGCTCATCTAATATCAATAGCTTAGGGTTATGAATTAATGCACGGGCAATCATTAAACGACGCTTCATTCCGCCTGATAAGTTTTGTGCTTGCTCGTCGCGTTTGTCCCAAAGGTCTAGGTGTTTGAGTAACTCTTCGGCACGTTTTCTGGCGACTGGGCGCTCAATTCCGTAATAGCCTGCTTGATTGAGAATAATCTCAATCACAGGTTCCCAAATATTGAAGTTAAACTCTTGCGGGACTAAGCCAATATGCTCTTGTACGGTTTCACGATCTTTTTCTAAATCATATCCAAAGACACTAACGTCACCATCGGTTTTATTGACTAGCGAGCAAATAATGCCAATGGCAGTTGATTTGCCTGCACCATTTGCGCCAAGTAGGGCAAAGAAATCACCTTTTTGTACTTCAAGGTTAATGCCTTTCAATGCTTGAAATTTATTATCGTAAGTTTTTTTGAGATTGGTAATTTTGAGTGCGTGTGTCATGCTTATAGTGTGTGGGATGTTTTGTTTTAATTCAATGAAAATGAATTAAATAAGGTTATATCATCATGCCGCCGTAGGCTGGTATCTATGGTTGAAATATGTACTGGTGTTTGAATGGATTACGGCCTTCGCCGCAATGATAAATTAAGAGATAAAAAACAGGTTACAAATGAGTTATTGGTTTGTTTATATGTTGCGCTGTGCGGATAATAGTTTATACACGGGTGTGACGACGGATGTTGAGCGCAGGTTAGGTGAGCATAATGCAGATAACTCAGTTACTAAATATACGCGTGTAAGGCAACCTGTTAGCGTGGCATACTTTGAAGAGGTAGAGTCTCGATCTGAGGCTTGTAAACGTGAAGCGCAACTTAAAAAACTGACAAAAAAACAAAAGGAAGCCTTCGTGCTTAGTGAGAAACGCCATGGGTAAAAAACGTATTTTTCATTTTGATGGATCAGAGGGTAAAGCAAAAATGATGCTGGAAATACTGAACCATTATGCCAACGCAGCTTACCCCGTCGGTGGCTCTAATTGTGCTGCTGCTTCACGCGAAGCATTGTGGGCGATTGCAATTAATATCGCAAGAAATGAGCAGGCAGAAATTAACTGTCGTCAACGTCCGATGCTTAAAGCGGCAGTAAAATGGTTTTATACCGAATCAGAATATGCTTCGCCCAATGCCGTGATGTATGATCGATTATTATCACAATTTCAAAAATAGTGGCTTAAACTTAATGAAAATAACACTGACCTCTTTAATTTTATTGTTCTCCCTTTTGCTGACGAACCCATCATTTGCAAAGGGTTTAGATGCCTGCTTTTTAGCGTCTGACTCTTGCGAAGCTTTCCAATCCTTTCGTAAAAAAACAAACCCTGGTGGCGTGCATTTAGAGTCAGGCACGTTTTATAAAATACTCGAAAAGAATAAGAGAAAGACGGCTTATCGTGTGCGTGTTGAAGGCATCAAAAGATCAGCACGCTGGGTGAGTGAAAGCTGTGGTGAATCTTTATCGGTTTGTACTTTGAGTGATAAAGGAAGCGAGAGCAATAGAGAGCTTGCAGGGGTTAAGCCTGTCGCCAAGAAACACAAAACTAAAAAGCGTCGTAAGCAACCCGAGTATTTATTAGCGCTCACATGGCAGCCCAGCTTTTGCGAAACGCATTCACGTAAAAAAGAATGCCGAACCCAGACACGAAACCGCTACGATGCGACGCATTGGTCTCTACACGGTTTATGGCCACAACCACGAAGTAATACTTATTGTGGTGTGAGCTATATGGATAAGGGTATCGATAGAAACAAAAAATGGCACTTGCTTGCACCGGTAAAGCTAAGCCAAAAAACAGCCACAGAGCTAGCATTTGTGATGCCAGCGGTAGCCTCAAATTTACATCGCCACGAGTGGATAAAACATGGTACTTGTTATGGCTCGGATGCAGAAGATTACTACTCAGATGCAATTTCGCTAACCAATCAAATCAATAACTCTATAGTGGGTAAGTTATTTAATCGTGGCGTAGGCAAACGAGTGTCGCTCAAACAAGTTCGTCAGCATTTTGATAAAGCGTTTGGTAAAGGAGCAGGCAGTAAAGTTGATATGCGCTGTGATAAAAAAGGGCGTGTCAGTGAATTGTGGATTAACCTTAAAGGCGAAGTTGAAGCTGATACGAAAATTGCTTTTTTGCTAAAAAAATCCATCCGTGCAGGTTCAAGTTGTCAAATTGGTGTGGTCGATAGAGCAAATCGTTAAATTTAATTAGCCACCCCCCTCTTTTTTCGCTGTTTTGTATTTATGTACAAATACAAAACAGCGAAAAAAGAGGGGGGTGGCTAATTAAAAGTATTAGAATCATGATTAAATAGAGAAAATATGCCTATAAACCCAGAATTGCTCGCCTTTTTACACGGACAAGACTTTGTGCAGACAATATCGGTGCCAGCTGATGTCATGGTATGTCAGTCAGGTGATGTTTGTGAGAATTTAGTGATTGTTTTAGAAGGCCAGGTGAGGGTTTATCGCCCAGCGGTCAATGGCAAGAGTCTGACTCTTTATAATATTAACGAGAATGAAAGCTGTATTTTGACGGCATCGTGTATTTTGAATCAAACCCTATTTCCTGCACTTGCGGTGACGACTACCGATGTTAAAGCATTATCAGTGCCTCCAGATAAGGTGGTTGATTGGTTAGAGCATGAACCGATGTGGCAAAAGTATATGTTTGGTTTACTTTCTCAACGTATGGTAAACCTTATTGAGTTGGTTGATGCCGTTGCTTTTGAATCATTAGATGTTCGTTTAAAACTTGGTTGAAAGATCGAGCTGATCAAGAAATCATTCGAATTACTCATCAGCAAATAGCCGAAGAACTGGCAAGCTCACGTGAAGTGATTAGCCGTTTGTTAAAGAGGTTTGAAAAAGAGGGGTTAATCGAACTAGGAAGAGGAACGATTAAAGTTAGTTAGTTGTACGATTTATAAAAATAAATATCATAGCTTATGTGACTCAAGTCACATACAAGATTTTGGTCTACACTTTAAGATGCAGTTGTTGTACTTATTAATTAATTGAGACTACTCATAAAAGAGTCTCCAACTGAGGATTAAATCATGAAAACAAATGTAGGCGGAATCGACCGTAAATTAAGAATCGCAATAGGAGTCGCAATATTGGCTTGGGGTGCTTACGCACAAAATTGGTGGGGCTTAGTTGGCGCAGTGCCATTACTCACAGGTTTGATGGGTTGGTGCCCACCTTATGCTATTTTTGGGATTAATTCTTGTTCTGTTAAGAATAAATAAACTAAATAGACCCTCGTGGAAAGTGTGAGGAGAATAGTTTGTCATACTGGCGGAAGCCTGAATCTATTTGTGCGTTTGTGATATTGCACCATGGATTGTGGTATTCGCCACAATGACGAACTTATTTACCTTTGTGATTATTTGCGTTCAAATAAACCTTTTAAAAAAAATCAGCCTGCCAAGCTAATTCCGCCTTCGCGAATCAATAGGGTAAACAACGATTTAAATGCTTTATTTGTAGCAAGTGCTTGTAAAGTCTCTGCCCCATAAACATAATTTTCACACAGCTCTTTCACTGCATTTAAATTTTTGCTTTTTAGTTTTACATGATGGCCATCGGCAAAAAAATGGACAGTGTTTTCTTCTTTGTCTTCAGTAAAGGCAAAGCGGAGCCAGCTTTCACGTTGGTATTCTTCTTTGGGGTTAAAGCTTAGTGAAGCGAGTAAGTCTTCATCAACAGGTGTTTCTCCTTTACTTTGAGTGAGGTGTTTACCTAAAAATATACTCAAATTACCTTGCTGTTCTTGAATTTTAGAGAGCATCAGTTGGGATAGTTTTTGAATATCATTTCGGCTGATTTCTCCAGAGCTGGATTGCAAGGTTCTACCCGCATCACTATAACGCTCTGTTTTTGTGAATGTGCTATCAACCCAGTTTTGTATTAAATCGGTACTATCGGGTGCTCTAAAGCCGACAGAGAAGGTAAAGCACTCGCCTTCTGCAATGCCATAGTGCGGCATATTTGGGGGGAGATAAATCATATCGCCTGCTTCAAGGAGGTACTCTTCATCGGCTTTAAACTCTTTTAATATCGCGAGTGATGGGCCGTTGATCAATTGTGTCGGATAGTCATCACGTGTGATAATTTTCCAGTGGCGTTTACCTTGTCCTTGTATCAAAAATACATCGTATTGATCGGTATGTGGGCCAACTGAACCTTGGTCGGGCGCGTAGCTAACCATCACATCGTCAATGCGCCAATCTGGGATGAACCTAAACTGTTCGATAATATTGCCTAGCTCAGGAATATAGCGCTCCAGATCATTGACTAATAATGTCCAGTGAGTATCGGGCAGGCTGGTGAAGTCTTCATCTGTGAAGGGAGATTGCTTAGAGTCCCATTGTTTAGAGTTAAGTGAATGCTTGGGCTCAAAACCATTTTCACTGACAATGCGCGAGGGCGCATCTGTGTCGCAAGCTAAGCCTGCTAATTCTTCTGGCGTAAAAGGCATTTCAAAGTCAGGAAATGCTCCTCTAATTACTAAAGGTTTCTTTTGCCAGTAGTTTTTTAGGAAGTCTTCTTTTGAGATATTGCCAAGTATGGATTGCATTACTTACTCACAAATTACACGGATTTATTCCCTTCACCTTGCTAGGGCAGAGGGTGTTTTATTAGATGCGTTTAGCTTGCTCAACAGCATTGCCAATATAACTAGCGGGCGTCATTTTTAATAATAAATCTTTAGCATCCTGCGGGATTTCTAAAGACTCAATAAACTTTGCCATTATCTCTGCATTGATACGTTGCCCACGGGTAAGCTCTTTAAGTTTTTCATAAGGCTTTTCGATACCATAACGGCGCATAACCGTTTGTACAGGCTCTGCAAGTACTTCCCAGTTTTTATCAAGGTCTGCTGCGATAGCGGCTTCGTTCACCTCAAGCTTTGAAATGCCTTTAAGTGTTGATTGAATCGCAATGCTAGTATGTCCTAAGCCTACACCCAGTGTTCTTAAAACAGTTGAATCAGTTAAGTCACGTTGCCAGCGAGAAATAGGTAGCTTTTGTGATAAATGGCTCATCATCGCGTTAGCCATGCCCATATTACCTTCGGCATTTTCAAAATCAATCGGGTTAACTTTATGCGGCATGGTAGATGAACCAACCTCACCTGCGATTACTTTTTGTTTAAAGTAGCCGATTGAAATATATGACCAAATATCACGGCAGAAGTCGATAATGATGGTGTTATGGCGTGAGACAGCATCGAATAATTCTGCAATGTAATCGTGTGGCTCAATCTGGATGGTATATGGGTTCCATGTTAGTCCGAGAGATTCTACAAAGTCCTTGGCGAATTTTTCCCAATCTAAATCAGGGTAGGCGCTAAGGTGTGCATTGTAGTTGCCTACTGCGCCGTTGATTTTACCGAGTAATTCAACGTCTGCAATTTGCTTGCGCTGGCGTTGTAGACGATACACCACGTTAGCCATCTCTTTACCTAGTGTTGAAGGTGAGGCTGGTTGACCGTGGGTGCGGCACAATAAGGGAATTTCAGCATATTCGCCTGCAATATCTTTGATGGATGCGATGAGCTGGTCTATTTCTGGCAAGAGTGCTTTTTCACGACCGCCTTTGAGCATTAGTGCGTAAGAGAGATTATTAATATCTTCAGAGGTACAAGCAAAGTGGATAAATTCGCTGACTGCATTTAATTCTGTATTATCTGCAATTTTTTCTTTTAGGTAATACTCAACCGCTTTTACATCGTGGTTGGTGGTGCGCTCAATATCTTTAATACGCTGTGCATCATCTTCATTAAAATTTTCTAAAATGCTTTCAAGTGTTTGATTGGCATTAGAAGAAAATGGTGTGACTTCGGTAATCTCTGAATGATTAGCCAAGGCTTGTAACCAACGAACTTCAACTAATACACGATGCTTAATTAAGCCATATTCACTGAAAAAGGGGCGGTAGGCGTTGGTCTTACTTGCGTAGCGACCATCAACAGGAGAAAGAGCAGTTAAAGAAGATAATTTCATTTGATTTAAATTGGGTATTGAGGAAAAAGACGGAAGTATAACCTATGACTATTTGCTTACAAGTTCATCTTTCTTTAGTATTAGCATGATAATAATTATTAAAACAGTTTATACGTATTTATAAAACCGATTAACAAAGCTAGGATCTAAAGAAATGAAATTAATATTATTAGGCGCGCCAGGCGCAGGTAAAGGTACTGTTGCCAAGCTACTGACTAAAGTAGATGGTTCTGTTCAAATATCAACAGGCGATATTCTACGTGGTGCGGTAACAGCAGGCACAGATTTAGGTAAAGAGGCAAAAGGATTTATGGATGCAGGTGATTTAGTGCCTGATGAGTTGATCATGAATATCATGGGTGAGCGTTTACTTGAAGATGATTGTAAAGCAGGTTTTTTGCTTGATGGTTTTCCAAGGACTATCCCACAAGCAGATGCTTTGGAAGTATTGCTAGAAAAAATAGGTGTTGAGTTAGATATGGTTGTAAATCTTGATGTGCCACGAGATGTTATTTACGATCGTCTAACGACACGTCGTACTTGTGAGAACACTGATTGTCAGGCAATTTACAACGTAAAAAGTATGCCTTCTAAAGTCGAAGGTGTTTGTGATAAGTGTGGTAGTGCAACCATTCAACGTGCTGATGAAACAGTTGAAGCAATCAGTAAGCGACTTGATACTTATGACGAGATGACAGCACCACTTGCTGATTATTATGATAAGAAAGGCAAGTTATTTACAGTTGCAGCAACTTCAAGCGACAAAGTTGTTGAAGAGGTTACTAATAATTTGTAGTTTAAGTTGATTGACAGATTCATAATTTAAAAAAGTACCCGCTTTATGCGGGTATTTTTTTAAATTCAATATAGCTGAGCTATGTCACAAGAATATTAATAACCGCTAATATCTCCGATTAGTTCTTGACCTCAAGGCCAAGTTAGGCGACGATACTGCGGTTTTTTACGCATGCATTTATCGGTTCTTTAGAGAAGATTGATAGCATGTGATAACCCAATTTTAATTTACGTGGAGAACAAGAATCATGTCAGATTCTGATTCGAATACAGTAGATGTAAAGCGCAGACGACTGCTTATTGCAGGCACGTCTGTTGTTGGTGCAGCTGGTACAGCAGCGTTTGCAGCTCCGCTTCTCATCTCTTGGATGCCAAGTGCGCGCGCCAAAGCAGCAGGCGCACCGGTTGAAGTTAATATAAGCAAGATTGAGCCAGGACAATTAGTTCGTGTTATTTGGCGCGGTAAACCAATTTGGTTAATCAATCGATCTGATCAAATGGTGAAAGATCTTCCTAGCAATGACAGCCGTTTAACTGATCCTGCATCAGGTGTGGAAACTCAGCAACCTGCTTATGCTAAAAATCCAACCCGTTCACGCAAGCCTGAAATGTCAGTACTTATTGGTATATGTACTCACTTGGGTTGTTCCCCTACATATCGTCCTGAGATCGCTCCTGCTGATTTAGGTGCTGATTGGAAAGGTGGATTCTACTGTCCGTGTCACGGTTCTCGCTTTGACTTAGCAGGTCGCGTATTTAAAAATGTTCCTGCACCAACAAATTTAGTCGTTCCTCCTCACTTTTATAAGAGCGACGACCTTATTCTGATTGGTGAAGATGGAGGTGCTGCATAATGGCTGCTTATCCAAGAAAAACAGAAGCAACGGGTCTTTTAGGCTGGGTTGATGAGCGCTTTCCAGTAGTTCAGACATGGAAAGATCATATGTCTGAATACTACGCACCGAAAAACTTTAATGTATGGTATTACTTTGGCGTTTTAGCCATGTTGGTTTTAGTGATTCAGATCGTATCGGGTATCTTCTTAACCATGCATTACAAACCTGATACAGGTATGGCATTCGCCTCGGTTGAATACATCATGCGTGATGTTCCGGGTGGTTGGTTTATCCGCTATATGCACTCTACAGGCGCTTCGGCATTCTTTATTGTGGTCTATTTCCACATGTTCCGTGGCATTATGTATGGTTCGTACAAAGGCAAGCGCGAGCTAGTTTGGCTGATAGGAATGGTGATATACCTTGCTCTAATGGCTGAAGCATTCATGGGGTACTTGCTTCCATGGGGTCAAATGTCATTCTGGGGTGCTCAGGTTATTATTAACTTATTCAATACGATACCGTTTATTGGTGAAGGATTGTCCCTATTTATTCGTGGTGATTTTGTTATATCAGATCCTACCTTAAATCGTTTGTTTGCCTTCCATGTGGCAGCAGTTCCAATGATATTGGTTGCTTTGGTATTTGTTCATATTGTTGCATTACATACAGTGGGTTCAAACAATCCAGATGGTGTTGAGATTAAAGCATTAAAGAATGAGAAGGGGATTCCACTGGATGGCATACCATTCCATCCTTACTATACTGTGCATGATATTCCTGCAATTGTTGTTTTCTTAATGGCATTTTTTGCGGTTATCTTCTTTGCACCAGAGATGGGGGGATACTTCTTAGAATTTGCTAACTTTGAGCCTGCTAACCCGTTGAAAACACCTGTACATATAGCTCCAGTTTGGTACTTTACGCCATTCTATACGGTGCTTCGTGCGGTAACGTTGTCTCCATTTATGGGAACACTGGCAATGTTTGGTGCAATCATCATGTTGTTCTTATTACCTTGGCTTGATCGTAACCCAGTTAAATCATGGCGTTACCGTAATACTGCACACATGCTAAACCTTGCAATTTTTGCAGCTGTTTTCATTATTCTAGGTTACTTAGGTGTTAAAGCCGTAACACCTGAATATAAAGAAATGGGTGTGCGTATGACTGAGATTTACTTCTTATTCTTTGCGGTGATATTGGCACACAGTAGTACCAACCGTGGTAGATATTTAGTTTGGTTTGTTGTACTTGCAGGCTCGCTAATTGCGATAGATTTTTGGCGTTATAATCCAGATGATCTAGTAAGTGCTGCACAGATTAAGTGGCAATGGGTTTGGCCTATCGGTTACTTAGCAGTAACGTTATTGCTTCCATTCTTTGTGAAGGGCTGTAATGCAGAGAAGACAGTTCCAGAGAGGGTTACATCATGAGTAACAGTATACGTAAATGGATATTCGTCTTATTAGTACCAATTGCGGTAATAGGTGTGATTGGGAGTGTAGGTAGTGGAGGTCATGGTGTTGCATTACAAAGTGCTAACGTAAATTTATCTGATAAAGATAGTTTACAGCGTGGTGCTAAATACTATGCAAACTACTGTATGGGTTGTCACTCATTAAAGTTTAGTCGTTATAATCGCATGGCTGAAGATATTGGCTTAAATGCTGATAACGGCTTTACTGATGATCAGGTAACTGCGTTCTTGAAAGAAAACTTAATCTTTACTCGTGATGAAGATGGTAAGCAGGTTAAGACGGGTTCATTGATGACCAATGCTTATTCTCCAAAAGCAGCTGCTGAAGCCTTTGGTACTAGTGTACCAGATCTGTCTTTAGTGGGGCGTTCACGTGGTGCCGATTGGATTTACTCTTACCTTAAAGGCTTTTACCTTGATGATTCTCGTCCAATGGGTGTGAACAATACAGTATTTAAAGATGTGGGTATGCCTCACGTGTTAGCTGATTTACAAGGTTATCAAACACTAGCGCATCAAGAAGGTGATGATCACGGTGCTGCAAAGCTAGTCTTATCAAAGCCGGGTAAATTATCAGCAGGTGAGTACGATAGAGTGGTACGCGATCTTACTGGTTTCTTGGCTTATGTGAGTGAGCCAGCGCAACTATCTCGCAAGATGTACGGTATTTTAACTTTATTGTTCTTGATGGTGCTATTTGGTTTTGCTTATGCGTTATCTAAGGAATACTGGAAAGATATTCACTAACAGAAATTCCCTAAATGGAATGATTTAGTATAGAATACGCGGGCTGTCTAAATTGGACAGCCCTTTTTGTTTGTACGTTTAGTTTTAGGAGTAGTATTAATGACATCAGTTGCAAATCGCCGTTCGGTTATGACCTTGTTTACCTTGCCTGATTGCCCGCATTGTCACAGTGTGCGCATTGTATTAGCAGAGAAGGATATTCAGGCTGATATTATTGAAATGGATCCTAATAATAAACCAGAAGATTTAGCTGATCTTAATCCATACAATACTGCTCCAACATTAGTTGATCGTGAATTGGTGCTTTATGATTCGCATGTAATTATGGAATACTTGGATGAGCGTTTTCCTCATCCACCACTTATGCCTGTTGACCCGGTCTCTCGTGCTCATACACGATTAACTTTATTTCGTATCAAGCAAGATTGGCTTTCACTGGTAGGTGATTTAGAAAGTGGTGAAACTGAGCGAATGGATACAGCACGTATTATTTTAAAAGAAAGCATTCTGCAAGCTGCTGAAGTGTTCGAAATTAAACCATATTTTTTAAGCAATGACTTTTCTTTGGTCGATGCTACGATAGCTCCAATATTATGGCGTTTACCTAAGTATGGAATTGATCTTCCTGAAGGGGCAGAGGCTCAGCCTATTCGTGATTATATGGATCGTGTATTCTCTCGTGAGTTATTTCAGTTTTCATTAACACAGGCAGAGCAAGCGATTCGTCCTTGATTGCGTTTTAATTAGATAGATTAAGTTCACTTATGGAATTCACGTCAAACAAGCCTTATCTTTTACGCGCAATTTATGATTGGGTCGTAGATAATGAAGCTACACCACATATATTAATCTCTGCACTTAATCAAAAGGTTGATGTACCTCAACAGTTTGTAGAAGATGGGAAAATTATTTTAAATGTTAGTCCGTCTGCAGCTAGCAACTTACTCATTGATAATGATGGTGTAAGTTTTAGCGCTCGCTTTGGAGGCAAGCCTTTTACGATTTATTCACCTATTAGTTCTGTATTGGCGCTTTATGCCAGTGAAACAGGTGAAGGAATGTCATTTGAGGAAGAAGACCTAGATGCTACGCCTCCTGATGGGGATGGGCCAGATGATAAACCACCTAGTCCAAAATCAGTGCCTAACTCGAGCGTTAGTTCACTGAAGCAGGTTTCACGTAAAACAAAAAAGCGCCCAACGCTTAAAGTAGTCAAATAACATCTGCTACTACTAGCTATAACATTGTTATGATACATTCGAAAGCCAGCTCTGAATCAATGAAAGTTGCTAAATCTCTCACGTTATCGATGATTGCTGCTATGGGGATAAATAGGGTCATAGGCAAAGATAATGATATGCCATGGCATCTCCCTGCTGATTTACAGCACTTTAAGAAAACCACTCTCGGTAGTCCTATTATCATGGGTCGAAAAACCTATGATTCTATCGGCAGACCACTACCTGGGCGTTTAAATATTATCCTTAGCCGTAATACTAATCTTAAAATAGAAGGCTGTAGTGTTGTTAATTCACTGGATGAGGCGCTAGCTTTAGCGCAAGAGGAGGCTAGTGATGAAGTATTTATTACAGGTGGTGCACATTTGTATAATAAGTTTTTAGAAAAAACTGATCGCTTGTACATTACTTTGATAAATGCAGAGTTTGAAGGCGACACCTATTTTCCAGACTATACTCAATTAAATTGGTTGGAAGTATCACGCGAAGATCATTTGGCAGATGATAAGAATATTCACGACTATTCATTCATTACCCTCGATAGGTTTAATGATAACGCAGATAATATAATCGGCGATTAGAGGTTTCTCATCGGTACTTTACTTATACTTAACGCAAAAATAGTCAATGAAAATCAAGTGATTGAGTCTGATATATATGTCAGGAGCGGACGTATTGATAAAATTGGCAAAGATCTTTCTGCAATGAAAGTAAGCCATGTGCTTGATGTGAAAGGTAAATTTTTGCTGCCTGGGATGATTGATGATCATGTGAATTTTCGTGAATTTACGAGTGATTACAAAGGTGATTTATGTAGCGAATCACGTGCAGCCGTTGCGGGTGGAATTACCACGTTTTTTGATGCTCCAGATACAAATGTAACGGTATTAAATAGCAATGTCCTCGAAAAAAAGGCAGAGTTAGCAGCTGAAAAATCAATTGCTAATTATGCTTTTTATCATGGGGCATCAATTGATAATGTTGAGGAAATTAAAGCTATCAATCCATCAGCTTGCTGTGGTTTAAAAGTCTCTATGGGGGCGTCGTCAGGAAGTATGTTAGTTGATCGCCCTGAGATACTAAATGATATTTTTGAATGCTCTCCCGTTATTATTGCTTGCCATTGTGAAGACTCACCGACGATAGTTGAGAATGAAGAGAGTTATCGTCAAATATATGGTGATGATATTCCTTTTCAGTTACATTCAAAAATTCGTAGTGAAGAGGCTTGCTATAAGTCATCCTCTTTAGCTGTAGAACTCGCCCAAATACATGAGGCTCATCTTCATGTGCTGCATATTTCAACCGCCAAAGAAATTGAGTTGTTTAACGATGATGCAATCAATGAAAAACTGATAACCGCAGAAGTTTGCGGACATTATCTAATGTTTTCAGATGAAGACTATGCAACAAAAGGATCATTAATTAAGTGTGATCCTGCGATAAAAACGGAGATAGATCGTGCGGGGTTATTCCAAGGGCTAATGGATAATCATTTAGATATTATTGGTACTGATCATTCTCCAAAGGTGTGGTCTGAAAAGCAGGGTAATTATTTTGAGGTGCTCTCTGGAATACCTACTGCCGAATTTGCTCTCCCATCACTGCTAGAGCATTACCAAGATGGTATTTTTACCCTAGAGTTTTTAGTGGAAAAAACTAGCCATGCTGTAGCTGAACTTTTCAATATTAAAGACCGTGGATATATACGTGAAGGTTACTGGGCAGATTTTGTTATCATTGATATAGAGAATGGAATAAAGGCTAATAGTAAAGATGTCATATCAAAAGCATTGTGGACACCTTATGATGGCTTTGAGTTTCGTTCTAGCGTTTATGCAACCGTTGTAAATGGTGATTTAGTCTATATAAATGGTAAAACTCGCACAGGGACGATTGGTAAGCGAGTAGAGTTTGACAGTGACTAATTTTTGGATGTTTTCTTCTATAACTGTTTTCTAATTTTATAATATCTACATCATTCCATGGTATAGGTGTTTTCTCATATGCTTGCTATATTTGATATTGTGTTACCTATATCATCGATATAATCTATTACTTAGGTGTTCGTTTATATATAAGAATGGAGTTATCCGCTTAAGTATACAATGTGTGTTTATCACGTAATTTTAATAACTCTAGAATAATTGAAACTGCAATTTCCATCGGTTTTTTTGACTTCAGCGAGGATAAACCCGCAGGGCAAGTAAGAATATCAATTTCTTGTTGCTTATAGTTTTTTTTCAGTAATCTCTGTCTGAATTTTAAGCCTTTAGTAGTAGAACCTATCAATCCGCAATACAAGCTATCACCGCGTGAAATTATACTTTCACAAAGCTGCTGGTCTAATGCATGATCATGCGTCATCACTAAAAAATAGCTATTGGTCTGACAGGATTCTACTGCTAGTTCTGGTTGTGTCATTATTTTTTTTTGTATATTCGGTGATGGACTATCTTTATCAGATCTTTCGGGGAATAGCTCTTGTCGTGAATCGAACCATTTTACTTGGCAATCAATATCTTCTAATATTTTTATGAGTGACTTTCCAATATGCCCTGCACCAAAAATTACGATATTGAAGTTGCTTGATGGAAAGACTTCGAAGAATACTCTTACAACACCACCACAGCATTGCTTTAAGTCTTTGCCTAAATTGAAGGTCTTTTTGTGTTGAGCTGTTATATTTTCTTGTAAAAACTCTCTTGCCATTTTTATAGATTGATATTCCAATGCTCCGCCACCAATTGTATCAAAGCTCTCGTCTGCACTCACGACCATTTTAGTACCAGTATCACGGGGGCTTGAGCCTTTAGTGTCTAATACTGTTACCAACACGTAACCTTGTGCTTGGTTTGTTAGCGTTGAGATTGCTTGTATCCAGTTCATGAGCGTAGTTTACCGATAGTATTCATGATATTTTCAGGCGTTGCAGGTGCTTCTAGCTCAATTTTCTGATTCGAACTCGCAATAGAGCGTATCGCATCACGAATCGCGCACCATGCAGATATTGCCAGCATTAATGGTGGTTCACCCACCGCTTTTGAATGGAAAATCGTATTTGCCACATTGGGCGTATCATCCAATAATTCCACATTGAAAATTTCAGGAATATCATCGGCTGTGGGGATTTTATAAGTAGCAGGATTTGCGCTGGTCAATCTACCTTGACCGTCCCACTTCAATTCTTCGCTAGTTAGCCAACCTAAGCCTTGAATATATCCGCCTTCAATCTGCCCGATATCTATCGCAGGGTTTATGGATTTACCTGCATCGTGCAAAATATCCGTGCGCAGTGTTTTGGTTTCTCCTGTGAGAATATCTACCGCTACTTCGGTGATGGCTACGCCGTTCGCGTAATAGAAAAATGGCTGACCTTTCGCTTTTATTCGGTCGTAATGAATCTCGGGTGTTTTATAAAAACCTGTCGCTGACAGTGCTGTTCGTGCTAAATAAGCTTGTTTGATAAATTCTTTAAAGCTTATGTTTTTATTAGCTATTTTTACCGTATTATTTTTAAATATAATCTCATCAGGTGTAGCCCCAAATTCTTCATGTACAAAGACTTCTAAACGCCTTTTTAGTTTTCTTATCGCATTTAACACTGCCATACCATTGATATCTGTACCTGATGATGCTGCGGTAGGTGACGTGTTTGGCACTTTGTCCGTGCGTGTCGCGTTGATAACGATGGTGTTTAAATCAACCTGAAATTCTTCGGCAACGATTTGAGCAAGCTTGGTCATTAAGCCCTGTCCCATTTCTGTTCC
>JALSLX010000023.1 GCA_026988095.1 Thiotrichaceae bacterium | reverse complement strand
CGCATATCATCTTCGCGCCCTAAGCGACATTTGACCGCTTTACCTGTACGTGTAGCTAATATTGCCGCTAAGCATGCCCACGGCGCTGCCTGTGTCTCCTTGCCACCAAATGCGCCACCCATACGGCGTGTAACCACATTGACATCTGCCATTGTGATGCCCAAAACTTCAGCAATCAAATGCTGGGTTTCGGTTGGATTTTGATTGGAGCTGTGAATCGTGATCCGATTATCTTCTTCAGGTATCGCAATCGACACCTGACCTTCTAAATACAAATGATCTTGTCCGCCGATATTTAATGTACCACTGATAGTATATGGTGCGGATTCAATCGCCTTTTGTGCATCCCCACAAGTCATGCCATGCGGAGGACGCACGTAGATTTCTTGATCTATCGCTTCTTGTAAGTCGAGTAATGGCTTTTGCTCTTTGTATTCGATCCTCGCTAGTTTTAAGGCTTTTTTTGCACTGATATAATCACTTGCGACAACTGCAAAAATGGGCTGACTGTGATATTCAATTTTAGAATCGGTGAGTAATAGATCACCTGTAAATACAGGGCCAATATCGTGTTTAGCAGGAATATCCGAAGCCACTATTACATCCACCACGCCACTAGCATTTTCTACTGCGGATAAGTCCATGGAGATGATTTCACCGTACGCGATGCTACTGCCACCTACCGCTACGTGAAGAGCGCCTTCTGGCAACACAATATCATCGACATAACGCGCCTCACCTGTTGTGTGCAGGGGGGCGCTGTCGTGTTTGTGGGGTTTTCCAACTTGTTTCAAACTCATGGCAGCTTCCTTGCTCACAGTTCTGCTCCCTGTTCTATAAACAAACGCTCTAATAAATTCTGCGCCATTAAAATACGATATTCCTGTGTTGCTCTTACATCACTCATCGGGTCAAAATCTGTGGCTATTTCTGCCTTAGCTTTATCTAAGGTTTCTTTGCTAATAATTTGACCTTTGAGATATTTCTCGCAATTTGTTGCGCGCTTAACTGTTGCCGCCATTCCACCCATAGCAATGCGAATTGAACTAATTATTCCTGCCTCAACATGAATATAAAAAGCGGCACAAATTGAACTTATATCATCTGCATGACGTTTACTGATTTTATAGACGGCAAGATGATGATTAACTTTATTTTTGGGGATCACAATCTCGCGCAGAAATTCACTCTGCTCTAAAACCGTTTTTTTATAACCAGTGTAAAAATCATCAACTTTTACCGTGCGCTTATCTTCTCCCTTTTGCAAAATTAAAGAAGCATCCAACGCCACTAAGACAGGAGGCATATCACCGATGGGTGAAGCATTTGCTACATTGCCGCCAAGTGTTCCTATATTGCGAATTTGGGTTGAAGCAAAACGATGCAGATGATTTCTAAGTGTTGGATATTCTCTTGATAGATGATCTTCACATTCTTGGTACGTTACGCCAGCACCAATGATAGTTTCATTATTTGTTTCGGCGATTTGTTTAAGCTCTTTAACACGGCCAATGTAAATCACTTTTTCATACGTTTGCAAGCCTTGGGTTATACCCAAGGTTAAATCTGTCCCGCCTGCTAATAGCCTAGCTTCAGGGTATTGTTGTGTTAATTGTGATAACTCGCTAGCCGTTTCAGGCACGAAGAAGTTTTCTTCTTGTACTGGGTTTATACTTTTTAACGTATCTAATGCTTGTTGAGAGTTTTTATCATAATCATCTGTAAAAGGCTGATTCAAAACTGACAAACCCGCATCAATGATGGGGCGATATCCTGTACAACGGCAAAGATTCCCGTCAATATTATCTACAAGTACAGTACGATCCACAGATACTTTATGCTTCGAGAGAGAAAACAAAGACATCACAAAACCAGGGGTACAAAAACCACATTGCGAGGCATGAGAATCAACCATCGCCTGTTGAATAGGGTGTAGCTCTGTCTCTACACTAGCCTTCAAACTATCAACGGTGATCACTTGCTTGCCATGAAGCGACCCCAGCAAACAAATACAGCTATTAATGCTTTTGTAATTAAGTGAATCGCCCGTACTATTTGGCTCTGCTATTACAACCGTACAAGCCCCACAATCACCGGAGGCACAACCTTCTTTGCTGCCAGTAAGGTTTTCATCTAAACGAAGATAATCTAATAAGGTTTTATCTGCTTGAATGCTCTCAAGCTGAACTAAATTGTGGTTGAGAATAAATTTGATCACTAAAGCTCACTCTTTTTTATATTTTATAGCCTTAGTGTAGTGTATTTTATTTGCTACCCCCCCTGTTTTTCTGGGTTTTGTACGTTCAGGGCAGTGTTTTTATTTAAACAAAAAATGTACTCCATCAATCATTCGTAAGATAGCCCTTCCATGCCTCAAACAAATTCTTATCTGGAGAGATAACTACGGAGCGCGGCTTCATTGCAGGTCTAAAAACAGTTTCTCCTTCCAGCGTACAAGCATAACCGCCTGCCTCTTCGAGAATCAAAGTGCCTGCGGCTAAATCCCATAGCTTCATACCACCGTGTAAATATAAGTGCCCACGGTTTGCCGCCATCCATGCCCACTCTAATACGCAAGTGCCAAGATTTCGTTGTGATTTATATGGAGGGTTGCTTAGTAGGCGTTGGACTAAATCAGTTTTTAAGCGCTTAAAATCGACGATAGCGATGGTTTTATCTAGGGTGAAGCCACTCGCTACGCATTTTAAGCTCTCACCATTTAGCCATGCCCCTTGCCCTTTCACCGCGCTAAACATCTCATCGCGAACCGGATCGTAAGTGATGCCTATTTGAACTTCACCGTTTACAAACAAAGCTAACGAAGTTGCAAATAATGGAATACCTGCGGCAAAGTTACTTGTGCCGTCTAAAGGATCAAGACACCAGAGCTTTTCTGCTGTACTTAATAAATTTGTCTGTTCGCCCTCGGTCATTTCTTCGCTTAAAAAAGAAATTTCTGGATACCATTCTGCCAGTGCAGTGCTAATACGCTTATCTGCAGATAAGTCTGCCTCGGTTAATAAACTACCGTCTTCTTTAACTTCGTAGCCAACGCGGTTAAAACGTGGCAGTATTTCTTCTTTTGCAACTTGGCGAATTAAGTCTTCGAGCTTTTTTAGATCAGGTAGCATTGTATTTTCTTTTTTAATCATTAGGTTTAATAGTATATGGCAAGCCTCTTAATCATACTCTTTTTAGCACTTCTTGCATGGTTTTGGCTAAATTCTATTCGTGCCAAAGAGATTGCCATGCAGGCATCAGCTGAAGCTTGTCAACAAATACAGGCACAGTTTTTAGATCAAACGGCATCACTTAAAAATGTTAAAATTAATCGAGATCTAAATGGTCGAATAACACTAGAAAGGACTTTTGGTTTTGATTTTAGCCGTGATAGGGAAACACGACAACAAGGTTTAGTTACTATTATTGGTCAAAAGGTTACAAGCGTTTTACTCGATGAGGATTCTGGCACAACAATTTTGTAAAAACAGTCTACACTTTCTATTATAGATATTATTAACAATGTTTTATTACATGCCAAGGAGTAAACTATGTCAGTTGCAAAAATTACCGAAATTACATCAAATTCACCAAAAAGCTTTGAAGATGCTGTTGATACAGGCATCGAACGCGCAAGTAAAACGCTAAAAAATATTACTAGCGCATGGGTTGCAGATCAAAGTGTCTCAGTAGAAAATGGTAAAGTATCATCTTATAATGTCCGTTTGAAGGTTACTTTTGTTCTTGAGTGATTTGGTGAATTTCTCGCTTTAGGTGAGTTATACACTAAAGTTAATACAACTTTTAAGTCCCTCGTTACGAGGGATTTTTTATACTTTCTCCTTCTGCATCAACCTCATTCAGACATAGTTTGTTAGGGAGAGAGGGATTATAGTTTTTCGTGGACTGATTCTTACTTCCACCGTATCATCGATATATTCAAAATGACAAAAAGGATTTTCACATGGGTTTTATGACAGGTAAACGCGTCTTTATTGCTGGCATCGCCAGTAACCGTTCAATCGCTTACGGCATTGCCAAAGCTATGCACCGAGAAGGCGCTGAGTTGGCATTTAGTTACCCCAATGAACGTATGAAAAGTCGTGTAGAAAAAGTAGCAGCGGAGCTTGGTAGTGAGATCGTTTTAGAGCTTGATGCGGCCAGTGATGACTCAATCAAAAACTGTTTCGCAGATTTAGGAAAAGCTTGGGATGGCTTAGATGTAATGATCCATTCTATCGGCTTTGCCCCAAAAGAAGAATTAGAAGGTAGCATTGTTGATAACACCACACGAGAAGGCTCTAGCATTGCACACGACATTAGTGTCTACAGCTTTTTGGCGATGGCAAAATATGCAAAGCCATTAATGAAAGGTCGTGAGAACCCTTCGATGCTAACACTGAGCTATTTAGGCGCGGTTTCATCTATTCCTAATTACAATGTGATGGGTATGGCAAAGGCAAGTTTAGAGTCAGGCGTGCGCTTTATGGCATCTGATCTTGGGCCAGACGGCATTCGTGTTAACTGTATTTCAGCAGGTCCTATCCGCACGCTTGCCGCAGCGGGTATCAAAGATTTTAAGAAGATGCTTAATAGCTTTGCAAGCACTGCTCCGCTACGCCGTAATGTTACCATTGATGAAGTCGGCAACGCGGCTGCTTTCTTATCCTCTGATCTAGCATCAGGCATTACCGCAGAAATTATGTATGTTGATGGTGGCTTTAACACGGTTGGAATGATGCTAGAAAGCAACGAAGACGCTTAGCTTTCTTCTTTTATATTAAAAATCACAACCACGTTCTAAGAACGTGGATATTTACTTCTCCTAAAATATATTCACTATGGACATTGATACCCGACAATATTTATTAAAAGCATCTGACATTGATAGCATGGAAGGTGAATTGATTACTCACTTTTTAAACCCCAATGCCATTCGCTTTAATAAATCATTAGGACAAGCCACAGGCATGTCCGAAATGGGAGTTCACATGATTTATGTTGAACCTGGCCATGATTCTACCGAGTATCATAAACACCACTATGAAGAAGAATGTATCTACATTATTTCTGGTACAGGAAGGCTTACTATCGAAGGCGATGACTATGAGGTTGCTAAAGGCGATTTTGTAGGATTACCTGCCAATGAAGTTGCGCATGAGCTTTTTAATAATGGCAAAGAAACCTTAGTGTGTTTAGTCATGGGGCAACGGTTAAAACATGATGTTGCTGACTATCCTAATCATAAAAAACGAATCTACCGTCATAATGGTGGAGCAGAAGTGGTTAAGCATCAAGATATTACTTATCCCAATATCCATACAACGCGCGAGAAAGAGTAAATATTAAGAAACAAATTAACTTAAGGAAACACTGATCAAGTCCCAGAATTTTATTGGACTTAATCAGTGTTTCCTTAAAAAAGGGAGGGGAGAAACCCTTGGATAAAAGGGGATAGAGGGAGATTTAATAAAAGTGACAAGCTTGATAGCACATCGTGGCGAAATAATACATTTCTTAACGAATGATAAAGACTTCGAATATTTTAAAGATGGGCTTCTCGTTATCGAAGAAGGTCACATCCATTCGGTTGGGAATGCCGAAGAACTACTCAAAAAAACCCCTCAAAATACAAAAATCATAGAACACCCAAACAGTCTAATTACCCCAGGTTTTGTCGATACGCATGTGCATTATCCCCAATGTGAAATCATTGCATCTTATGGAAAACAGCTTTTAGAATGGTTGGAGACTTATACATTCCCCGCAGAGAAAAAATTTAAAGACCCAGAGTATGCGAGTAAAATCGCTAGTTTCTTTTTAGATCAACTACTCACTAACGGCACGACCACTGCTATGGTGTTTGGGACAGTTCACCCACAATCCGTTGATGCGTTCTTCATCGAAGCACAAAGGCGCAAATTAAGAATGATTTGTGGCAAGGTGATGATGGACCGTAATGCGCCAGATGCCTTACTCGATACCGCAGAAACGTCCTACACAGAAAGCCGTGACCTAATCGAAAAATGGCACAATAAAGGTCGCTTGCGCTACGCCGTAACACCACGTTTTGCACCCACCAGTACCGACGAACAACTAGCCCAAGCAGGGCGCTTGTTACACGAATATCCTGATGTGCATTTTCAAACACATATCTCTGAAAATAAAAAAGAATGCGAATGGGTCGCTGAGTTATTCCCCGAGCGCGATAACTATCTTGATGTTTATGATCATCATCAATTACTGGGAAAGCGCTCTGTATTCGCACATGGTATTCACCTAGAAGATAGTGAGTTTAAGCGTTTGGCAGAAACGGATTCAGCACTGGCATTTTGCCCAGCTTCAAATTTATTTATCGGTTCAGGTTTGTTTAATTTACACAAGGCCAATCACTTTGGGGTAAAGATAGGTTTGGGCACAGATGTGGCAGGAGGTGATTCTTTTTCAATCTTAAAAGCTATCAATGAAGCCTATAAAATTCAACAGCTTCAAGGCAATAGTTTGTCTGCTTTTGAATCCTTGTATTTGGCAACATTGGGTGGTGCAAAAGCCTTGGATTTACACGATAAAATTGGTAACTTTGAAAAAGGCAAAGAAGCTGACTTTGTGGTGTTAGATTATCACGCCACCGATTTGATGAAGTTTAAATTAGAGCAGTGTGATAGCATTGAAGAGCGCTTATTTTCATTGCTTATGTTGGCGGATGATCGAGCAATTAAACAGACCTATATATTGGGAGACCTTTACACTCATGCAAAGGTCTCCATAGGATAAGATAAGGAAGTAAAAAATGCCAAGAGCAAATGATTTAAAAAAAGGAATGATCATCGACTTTGATGGTGTGCCACACGCGGTTAAAACCATTGATTGTAAAAGCCCATCATCACGTGGTGCTTCAACCTATTACAAAATTCGTTACAGTAATTTACAAACCGGTCAAAAACGTGATGAGTCACACAAAGCAGAAGAGATGCTCAAAGAAGCGGACTGCATTCGTGTAAAGGTTTCCTATTCTTATATGGATGGTGATAATTATGTGTTTATGGATAACGAAGATTACACGCAACACACATTGAACAAAGAAGATTTAGGTGATCAGATTGGTTACATCACCGAAGGTATGGAGGAAATCACAGCGCTACTGTTAGAAGATAATATCATCGGTGTTGAGTTGCCCTCTACCGTTTCTTTAGAGGTGACGGAGACTGCACCACGTTTGAAAGGTGCTAGTGCTACAAACAGAGATAAGCCCGCAACGTTATCGACAGGTATAACGGTACAAGTGCCAGAATATTTAGAAACGGGTGAAATAATTAAGGTTCACACGGGTACGGGGAAGTTTATTTCTCGTGATAATGATTAAAACATAAGAAAATAGCGTTTATGGCTGTTTTTTAATAGCCACCCCCCCT